>NZ_CP039731.1:4200000-4359891 GCF_005155025.1 Aquitalea aquatilis
CAGGTAGAAGGGCGACGACCAGCCCAGGTGCGCCCCCAGCACGATGCCGGCCGGTACGCCGGCGATGGCGGCCAGCGAGAACGCCGTCATGATCACCCCGGTAGCTGCGCCCCGGCGCGTCACCGGAATGATGTCGCTGACAATGGTCATGATGATGGAGGCCAGCACGCCGCCGCTCAGGCCGGCAAACGCGCGGGCCAGCAGCAGCATGTGGAAGTTGCCGGCGGTGGCACAGACCAGGTTTGACAAGGCAAACAGGCCGTAAATCACCAGCAGCAGGCGACGGCGGTCGAAGCGGTCGATATAGGTGGCGGCAAACAGGCCGGACAGGCCGGAACACCAGGAATAAGCCGATACGGCCGTGGCAAAGGCCGCCGGGCTGATGGCAAAAGCCTGCATGATCTGCGGCCCCAGCGGCATCATCACCATGAAATCCATGATGATGGTGAACTGGGTCAGTGCCAGCAGATAGAGCAGGCCACGTTCACGGGCAGGGCTTAAATCGGCCATTCATGGTTTTCCTTGTAGTGGGCAATGTAGTGGCTTATCCCGCAGCACGGTCGCCACGATTTAATTAATTGACAATATCAATAAATATGCAAAATAAAGTTGACCTTGTCAATAATATTTCTGCTGCAGACCTACCACCCCTCCCGCCAGTCAGTCTTCACACGGACTCGGCCTCGGTCTGCCTGCCAGCCTGCAAATAATCATGCAAAGCCCGCAGCGCCGGCTTTTCCAGCGCTTGCGCCGCATAGCACAGGCCCAGGCGGCGGGTGAGCCCAGGGCCGCTCAGCGGCCGCCCCACGACGCGGCTACTGCCTTCCAGCAAGGAGGGCGGCAATAGCGCCACACCGTAGCCGGCCTCCACCATGCGCAACGCCAGCTGTAGTGAGCCAGCATGTGCCGCCAGCATCAGCCCGGCCGCTCCCTCGCCATGCATGGCCAACAGACGCTGATGCGAGGCATGCTGCGGACAGGTGATCCAGTCCAGCTGGTGCAGGTCTGTCATGGCCAGTTCGCTGTGCTGCGCCAGCGGATGCAGCCGCGGCAAGGCCAGCACGAATGCCTCCTCCCACAGCGGCAGGAACAGCTCATCCTCGCAACGCAATTCTTCCGCCGCCAGCCTGGCATCGCCGGCACAGCCATCCACCACACTGAGCAATAGCCCCGGGATGGCCGCCCGTGCCGCGCTCAGCAGCGTAGCCACCTGCACGGCACCCAGATCAGCCTCGATGCCCAGCTGCAGCGGCTGGCAATGATGGCGCTGGCGAAACAGCCGCAGCAGACCATCGGCCTGATCCACCAGTTGCCGGGCCTGCGGATAAAACAGCCGGGCATCCTCGGTCACCGCCACCCCACGCGCCAGCCGCTCGAACAAGGTGGTCGCCAGGTCCTCTTCCAGTTGACGGATGGTCACCGACAAGGTGGGCTGGGTAATGCACAGCCGCTGCGCCGCCGCCGTGATGCTGCGCTCCTCAAATACCGCGATAAAAGCCTTCAGTTGCCGTATATCCATAGATAAAACCGATACCAACCAGAGAAATTAATCATTTTTCAGCTATTGGATTAATTTTTACACTGTATCCAGCTTTTATCCATGCAAATTACCTATACAAGGAAGAACCATGCGCCCTCCTCTCATCATCATCAGCGGAGCCAGCTCCGGCATTGGTGCCGCCACCGCCCGCCTGCTATCCAGCCACGGCCATCCGCTGCTCTTGCTGGCACGCCGGCTGGACCGGCTGCAAGCACTGCAATTGCCGCACACCCTGTGCCGCGCCGTTGACATCACCGACCGCGCCGCCGTCCTGCAAGCCGTGGCCGAGGCCGAACAGCAATTCGGCCCGGCCGATGCCATCATCAACAATGCCGGCGTGATGCTGCTGGGCAAGATGACGCAACAGGACCCGGCCGAGTGGGAGCGCATGCTGGAAGTCAACGTCAAGGGCTTGCTCAATGGCATCCATGCCGTACTGCAAGGCATGGTGGCACGCCGTCACGGCACCATCATCAATGTCAGCTCGATTGCCGGGCGCAAGACCTTTCCCGGCCATGTGGCCTACTGCGGCAGCAAGTTTGCCGTACATGCCATTTCGGAGAATCTGCGCGAAGAAGTGGCCGGTCACAATGTGCGCGTCATCACCATTGCCCCCGGCGCGGTGGAAACCGAGTTGCTCAGCCACACCAGCGATGAGGCCATCAAGCAGGACTATCAACAGTGGAAGCAGGAAATGGGCGGAGTGCTGGCCGCCGAGGATGTGGCAGAAACCATCCGCTTTGCCTATCAGCAGCCACAAAGAGTGGCGATTCGAGAAATCGTACTGGCCGCTACCGGTCAACAAGCCTGAGCAGACGGATCAGCACGGCGCTAAACCAGCAGCATGCCATGCCGGCTATCAATGAACTGCGCCAGGCTGGTCGACGGCATGGGTTCGGCCAGCAGGAAACCCTGTACCAGGTCGACACGCAGCTGTTTGACCAGATCAAAATCCTGCTGCCGGCTCACACCCTCCACCACCACCGCCACATTCTGGCTTTGCAACATGCGCACGGCAAAGCCAAGCAGCTTTTCCGCAGTCGGATCGCCCGCCGCATGATGTACCAGCGTGCGGTCGATCTTGACGGAATTAGCCGGGATTTCCCGCAAATGGTGAAAGCCCGAATAACCCGCACCAAAATCATCCAGTGCCAGATTAAAACCCATCACCCGCAGCCGAATGGCATTTTCCAGCGAATAACTCAAATTATCCAGAGGCTGGGTTTCTGTTAATTCAATCGTAATGCGCGATGGTGGTAAATGACTGCCCTGCATTATCTCTTTCAATTTGTCCGGCATGCCTGGCTGATCGAATTCACGCATATTGATATTGACGGCCACCCCCAGTTTCAACTCTGGAAACTGCACATCCCAATGGCGACAATCACGCACTGCATGTTCCAGCATGCTGCAAAGCAGCTGTTCGCTCAGGCCGGTTTCATCAATACGCGGCAGGAACAGGGCCGGACCGAGCAGGCCCAGATCGGGATGCTGCCAGCGCGCCAGTGCCTCAACCGAAACCACGCGCGAGGTTTGCGGGTCGACCTTGGGCTGATACCACGGCTGGATCTGCCCGGCGCGCAGCCCGTGTTGCAGCTCGTTGCGGGAAAAATGGTAACTCCTGGCAGCGCTACCTGCATCAGCAGTCCTGGACTGCAATACGCGTAGTAACAGGGGCGACAGCACGGCGCGCGACAGCGGCTTTTCCAGGCAACCCAGTACGGGTAACTCATGGTAGCCACCAACACGCTGCACGCTTTGCAGAATATCTGCAGCCTGCACGCTGCAGAAAATCAGCTGCGGCAATTTATCCAAATTACATAAATGCCGCATTAATTGAATACCATCAAGATTTGGCATATCCAGATCACAAATTACCAAATCATAAGTACTCGACTCCAAGCATGACAAAGCCTGATAACCATCTTCGGCCTCATCAACCAAAAGTGCTCCCAACTCATGCAGCAACTGGCGCAATACCATGCGCTGAATAGCATGATCTTCTACAATCAATATCTTTAGCGGAAAGGATGTATTTCCGGAGGACTGGCTGGACATTCAAATCACCTGAAACGCAATACTTGGGTTTTTATAATTGTTACATTATCCTTATCAACATACTGATTGCTGATGGGAAATTTCTGATTGAATACTAGATTTTTCTTATGACTTTTTTAAGAAAAAATAATTACTCTCCATCAGTCGAATGCTAGAAAAATATTACTTCAATTGATACATTCTGGAGACTAATCATGAAAAGCGTCATCATTGTTGATGATCATCCGGCCATTTGCCTGGCCGTGCGTTCGGTGCTGGAGAAGTCGGGGCGGTATTCAATCATCGGGGAAACCGATAATGGCCAGTCTGTCATCGAACTGGTCAGGGAACACAAGGCCGATCTCATCATCATCGACCTCAATATTCCGCGCATTAGCGGTCTGGAACTGATCAAGCGCATCAAGGGCCAGCATCCGGCCATCAAGCTGCTGGTTTTGTCGGCACAGGACGAGATGGTCTACGCCTCACGTTCGATGCAGGCCGGGGCGGATGGTTTTGTCAGCAAGAGCAAGGACCTGAATGCCATCCTGTCGGCCTCAGACGCCATCATGGCCGGCTACAGCTTTTTCCCGCGTGATGTGGTGTCCGGAGCCAAGCTCAATGGCGAGAGCCTGCTGGACAGCCGTATCGACAAGCTGTCGGACCGCGAGCTGGCTGTGCTGCAGCATCTGGCACAGGGCCTGTCCAACAAGGATATCGCCGACCGGCTGTTCATCAGCAACAAGACAGTCAGCACCTACAAGGTAAATATCTTCGAAAAGCTGGGCATTTCCAATGTGGTGGACCTGACCGACTTTGCCCGCACCAACAAGCTGGTCTGAGTACGCAGCTTGCCGCCTGCCTGTTGATTGGCATCCCACACACGGGCAAGCTGCCTGCTGACATAAGCGCCATCGTCACCAAGTCGGTACCAAGCAAAACGCCGATCCACTATGGATCGGCGTTTTGCTTGGGCTGACAACAGCAAGCCTTAGCCGCAAGCCCCTACGTGACCGCAGGCCGTGCAGAACTCGCAGCCATCCTTCTTGATCAGCGCATGGTTGCCACATTCAGGGCAGGGCTTGCCGGACAGCGGCTTGAGCAGCGGCTGGGCGGTGGTTTCCGGGCTGAACAGATCGCTCTGCTCCGGCACCATCACCCCCATCTCCTCCAGCGGTACACCATCGCGGGTCAATACCCCCAGCATGGCGTAGCGGTGAATCATCAGCTGCGCCATATAGGCCACGGTGGAGGGCCAGCTCTGTGACTTTTCCACTCCGGGGATACGAGCAAAGAAATCACCCTGCGCCTCGGCATAGCTGAGCAGCTTGCGCAGCTTCATGCCGATCCAGGCGGGGTCGATCACGCGCATGTCCAGCGACAGCATCTTGCACAGGCCATCCAGTTCACGCGGGTAATTGCCGGCCAGCCATACCGAGTAGGGACGGCGCTGGCCGTTGGGCAAGACCAGTTCCTTGAGGAAGAGTACGAAGTCATCACCGGTTTGCGGGTTGGCGACATCCACCGACCAGCTCATGGTGCCATCGGTGCCGGACTTGGGCTCCTTACGGGCAAACAGCGCATCCATCACCGGGGTCGGCTCGTGCTGCTCGGCAGTCAGCGCGCCCAGTTGTTCCACGCGGTGGCGCACCACTTGGCCCAGTGCTGCTGCTGCCGAGGTGGCATAGACGGTACGCTCGCCCAGCTCGAAGGCATAGCGCTTGTCGCCATTGGTATGCGACAGTGCCTCCAGCTTGGCCGACAGCCAGGCATGATCGCGGCAGCGCATGTCCATGGACAGGGTCTTGGCAATGGCACCGAGGCCACGCTGTTCTTCCGTGGCATTCACCCAGCACTCAAACGGGGTGATGCGGCCGTTTTCCACATGCCCCACCACTACCGCGAAATCGCCAGCCGGGCCTTCCACCATATAGGTCCAGGACGGGTTGCCCTCTTTCAGCTTGGGCCGGTTCGGCCACTTCAGGCTGGCCAGCGCCGGGCTGGGCGCGGTATTCAGGGTAATGCGGCGGTCCGGATCGCCATCCTGGCTGGCGGACAGGTCTTGCGGCGCTTCCTTGGCGGTTTCCTTGGCCGGCTCGATGGACAATACCGAACCGAGCACGCTGTTGGGGCGGTAGGTGGTAATGCCTTTCAGGCCATTGCGCCAGGCTTCCAGGTACAGGCTTTCGAAATCGGCAAAGGGATAATCAGCCGGTACATTGACCGTTTTGGAGATGGCGGTATCGATATACGGGGCCACGGCAGCCACCATGCGCATATGATCCAGCGCGCTCATCTCCAGCGCCGAAACAAAATAATCCGGCAGCGCCTGGGTATCGCCACCCTGCATGCGGTAGACGCGATAGGCGTGATCTTCCACCAGGTATTCCTGGGTACTGCCATCGGCCATGCGCTTTTTGCGGGTGTAGAACCAGGAGAACGGCGGCTCGATGCCGTTACTGGCATTGTCGGCAAAAGCCAGCGAAATGGTGCCGGTGGGGGCAATGGACAGCAGGTGGGAATTGCGGATGCCATGCTTGCGGATGCGTGCCTTGATGCTGTCCGGCAGGCGGCTGGCGCAATGCGGCTCCGCCAGATACTTGTCGGCATCGAACAGCGGAAAAGCGCCCTTCTCGATGGCCAGATCCACCGAGGCATCATAGGCGGCATCACGCATGGTTTCCGAGATGCGCGCAGCAAAGCGACGACCCTCTTCACTGTCGTAGCGGATTTTCAGCATGATCAATGCGTCACCCAGGCCGGTAAACCCCAGGCCGACACGGCGCTTGGACTGCGCTTCGCGTTCTTGCTCCTTGAGCGGCCACACCGTCAGGTCCAGCACATTGTCCAGCATGCGGATGGACATGCGCACCACGCTGTCGAAGGCAGCAAAGTCGAAGCTGGGCTTGCCGCCAAAGGGCTGACGCACGTATTTGCACAGATTCACCGAACCCAGATCGC
The DNA here is from genome assembly GCF_005155025.1 of Aquitalea aquatilis. NCBI lineage: Bacteria > Pseudomonadati > Pseudomonadota > Betaproteobacteria > Neisseriales > Chromobacteriaceae > Aquitalea > Aquitalea aquatilis. The sequence continues at coordinate 4,206,539 of NZ_CP039731.1, forward strand.
AGCAGCCGTAGTCCGGCAGTGGCTGCTCGCCGCAGGGGTTGGTGGATTCGATGACTTCGCAATAAGACAGGTTGTTGTCCAGGTTGATCTTGGACATGAACAGCACGCCCGGCTCGGCGTGGTCATAAGTAGACTCCATGATCTGTTTCCACAGATCGCGTGCCGGAATGGTGCGATACACCCACAGGCCGTCTGCACGCTGGTAGTGGCCGGGGAAGGCATCGGTCGCCGGCTCCACGCTGTGCGTCAATTCCCACTCGGCACCCGCCTCCACCGCCTGCATGAAGGAGTCCGACACGCCCACCGAAATATTGAAATTGCGCAGATCGCCCTTGTCCTTGGCGTGGATGAAGTCCTCCACATCCGGGTGACTGACATCCAGCACCCCCATCTGTGCGCCACGGCGAGCGCCGGCCGATTCCACCGTTTCGCAGCTGCGGTCGAACACCCGCATATACGACACCGGGCCGGAAGCGCGGCTGTTGGTCCCTTTCACCCGTGCGCCCTTGGGGCGGATGCGCGAGAAGTTGTAACCGACGCCACCACCACGACGCATGGTTTCGGCCGCCTGCAGCAGTGCCTCATAAATGCCAGCCTTGCCATTGGACGGCTCGGATACCGAGTCACCCACCGGTTGCACAAAGCAATTGATCAGCGTGGCGCGCAAGTCGGTACCGGCGGCGGAGTTGATGCGGCCACCAGGAATGAAGCCATTGTCCAGCGCCTGGAAGAACAGCGGTTCGAAGCGGGCCGGGTCCTGCTCCAGCGCCGCCAGTGCGCGCGCTACCCGTTGTCTGACTTCGCTGACACTCTGCTCATCGCCCTTGGCATACTTTTCCAGCAATACCTCACGCGAGATATCCTGCTCCAGCATGACCGCACTGTTTTCACGCTTCATTCCGGCCCCTCGATTTCCTGAAATTTTTGAGAATTTTCCTGACTTCTGCAGCCTTGCCATTGCGGCAACTCATGCACTCTACGCCTGTTAGCCAAGCAATGCACACCTTGACATTCTCTGGAGCGGGTGTACCGGGCAGACCACACTAGCCACAACATCTGGCAAAAGAAAACGGCGTACTACACCATATGTAGTTACGCCGTTTGTTGATGGACATCAAGCCGAATGATGCTCTACTTGCTGCCCAGCTTGATGCCGATGGCGATGCCGTCCCGTTCGGCGCGGGTTTTGGCCGGATCGCCCAGGGTGATGCGCTCGGCCAAAGTGTTGTCAATCCGCATCATCACCTTGCGGGCATTTTCGGCACGCTGGCGCGCCAGTGCCTGCAAGGCGGCATCGTCCACTTTCTCAGCCGCAATCAGCTCGCCGCGCAACAGCTTGGCCAGGGCGCTGGCCGCCGGGCCACCCGGATTGAGGGTATGGCCCATCAGCTTGAGCCGGCCCAGCCGTTTGGCATAGACCGTCTTGATGGCATCCAGCATGGTGGGATCGGCCAGATCCGGCACTGGCAGCGGCTCTCCAGGCAACAGGCTGCGTCCGGCTACCTGCAGGATGGCGCTGTCGATACGGGCGCGGGCCAGCTCCTTGCTATCGACCGCAGGGTCAAAACTGCCGGCGATCTGCAACTGCATTTTGGGACGCTTGGCCATCACCGCAGCCACTTTTTCCAGCTTCTCGCGCTCAGGCGGGGCCACATTGGCTTCACCCGGAATGAAAAACACATTGTCGAAACCATCGCCGCCCATCAGCGCGCCCAATGCCCGGAACGGTGCGGTCACCACCTTGGTCAGCACATTCACCAGCGCCTTCCATACGATCTGGCCATAGCTGAACTGCGGATCATCCAGACTGCCGGCGACCGGCAGGTCCAGATCAATCTTGCCATCGCTGTCTTCCAGCAGGGCCACGGCCAGCCGCAGCGGCAGGTGCGTTCCCTTGTAGTCCGGCACCTCGTCGCCCAGCTGGATGGTGTTGATCACCACCCGGTTCTGCCCCTTCATCTGGCGATGGTCGAGCAGGTAGTGCAGGTCGACAGTGAGCCGGCCGTCATTGATGCGCCAGCCGGCAAAGGTGGTGGCATAGGGATTGAGGTTGTTCAGCGGAATATTGCGGAAAGACAGGGTGACATCGGTATTGTCGGTTACCGCCAGCGGTGCCAGCGCGCCACGCACCCGCACATCGCCATACTGGTCGACATCGCCATCCAGGGTAATGGTGCCGGTACGGCCAGGACGGGTGGACAAGCCCTGGATGGAGCCGCGCAGATGGTGCATCTGGGTGGCAAAGTTCGGCTTCATGCTCTGGTCGGCAAACTGCACCTTGCTGCGATTCAGATGAATGCTGCGGATTTCCACCGGCGGAATGCTGCTGGCAGCAGACGGCTTGGCCGCCACGGCGGTTTTCGGCGCTGCCGCAGCCTTGGCCGCAAAAATGCGCTGCCAGTTGAGCTGGCGCTGGGCATCCAGAATCAAGCGGGCAGACAGTTCTTCCAGCTGCACATCCTGCACCGCCACGCTGAGCGGCAAGGCCTGGGTGCTTTGCGCACGGATGCCATTGACCCGCAGATTGCGCCAGCCCAGCAGCGGCAGTTTTTCACCCGGCTCCATGATGGCCAGGCTGCTGATACCGGCAGTACCAGCCACTTTCCAACCTTTGCTGGCCGACTCCACGTCCAGCTGGGCATTCAGCTGGCCGCCATTCATGCGCAGCGGCGTACCGGACAGACCATAAGGTGCAAATGGTGCCAGCGGCAGTGCCTGGGCATTCACCTTGCCCTTGACCGCGGCCGTGGCCGGGTCCAGTTGCAGCGCAGCCTTGAGCTGGCCAGACTCCAGCTGGCCGGCCAGCTCCAGCGCCAGCTGTCCGGCCGCATCAGCCTGTAACGTTGCGTTCAGCGCGCGTAGCGTGGCACTGACTGGCCGTGGCAGGGTCTGGTCGGTCCAACCCAACTGGCCATCCGTCAGCTTGACCGTGGGGTAATGCAACTGCCAGCCGGGCTGGCTTTTGCTGTCGGCATGCGCCGGCTGGCTGGCTGGCGGATTGGCCTTGCCGCGTGCAAACAGCCGGGCAAGGTTTAATTGCCCCTGCTTGTTGCGCTCCACCGCGACACGCAGGCCCTGCAAATCCAGCGCACCCGGCTCGATCAGCAGACCGTGCTGCACAATGCGCGAAGGCTGCAGCGTGGCCTTGGCCAGCGTGATCTGCTCTTCCCGCTCGTGATTGCCCAGTTTGATGTCAGCCAGCTCGGCCGCCAGCCGGTCAACGCTGAAGCCCTGTTTCGGGTCTAGCGCAAAACGGGCATGCAATAGCGGCAAGGAGGCAGACAGCTGCAAGGGGGTGGCAAAACCGGCATCGGTCAGCCGGTATTGCCAGTTGGCCAGCTTGATATCGTCCACCGCGATCGACCATGGCGACGGCGTACTCTTGCGCGCAGGGGTAGCCGGCGCGGCTGAGGACTGCTGCGGCAGCGCCATCATCCAGTCGATCAAACCGTTCTGCATGCGCATTGCGTCCAGGCTGCCGCCTTCCAGCGCCACTTGCTTGATAGCCAGGCGGCTGCCTTGCAGATCAAAGCTGCCACCAATCACATTGAGGGTGGGCAGGGAAAAATGGTGCTGGCTGGCCGGTGCCTGCATCAGCAAGCCCTTGAGCTGGGCATTGAAGGGGCTGATCTGCAACTGGGCGCGCTTGCCGCTCATGTCGAAATGGTAACTAGCCTGGGCCGACAGCTCGCCTTGCGGCTTGGCGATATTGAACTGTGGCTTGATGTAGTCCCACACGCTGGCCAGGGTAAAGCCGTGGATGCTGGCTTGGCCGCTCGATTGCAGCGGCTGCAATTGCAGGCTGCCCTTCCAGTCCAGCTGGGTGCCATCACCCAGCGCCGCATGCAGGCGATAGCCGCCGGCTTCCGGCAGGGTGGACAGATCGGTCAGCGACAGATTCAGCGGCGATACCTTGAACTGCTCGCTGCTGCCGGCCAGCTGGTCGTTGACCATGACCTGGCCATTGCGGATGGCCAGCGCCTGCAGCAGAAATTTGGGGGCGGCACTGTCCTGCTGTTTCGGCTGGGCCGGACCACTGGCATCGCTGATGAAGCGCGCCCAGTTCCACTGTCCCTGTCCATCACGCTTGACCCACAGCTTGGGCGCATCCACAGAAAACTCTGACAGCTGCCAGCGCCCCAGCAGTAGCGCGGTGGGATCGAAATTGACATAGACACGGTCAGCGGCGAACAGTGGCTCGCCCTTGCCCTCGGCCAGTTGCAGCCGGCGTATTTCCACCGCCATTTTCCACGGATTGATGGAGACTTCGCCCAGGTTCAGCTGGCGGCCAATGCCGGCAGCCCATTTGCTGGCCTGGCTCTGTACGATGCCCGGTGCAATGCCCGCCAGAAACCCCCAGCACAGCAGGATGAAGCCAAGCAGGCCGGCCAGCCAGCGCCGCCAGCGCGATGGCTTGCCCGGCGACGAGGGATTTCCAGAATTCTGATCAGTTGTGCTCATGACACTCTTCTTGTACGCACCAGCTTTCATTTTAACTGTTTTATCAAATACTGTTATCCGCATGTTGTTAGCAAAGTTGTGTGCGCAGGATGACAGGGCTGCCACGCCAGCACAGGCTAAAGCAGCCCGTGCTATGCTGCGCCTGCCCTCATTTCATCATGCCGCCATGCCACACACCGCACGCCTCAGCTGGGATATTTTCTGTACTGTCATCGACAACTACGGTGATATTGGGGTCGCCTGGCGACTGGCCCGCCGGCTGGCCCACGATTTTGGCCACCCGGTGCGGCTGTGGGTGGATGATCTGGCCAGTTTTTCCCGCATCGCCCCGCTGCTGGACCCGGCCAGCCCGCTACAGCAGGTGGACGACATCGAAATCCGCCATTGGAGCCAGGACGACGGCTTTGCCGACTACCAGCCGGCACAGGTGGTGATCGAAGCCTTCGGCTGCCGCCTGCCGGACGCCGTTGAGCAGGCCATGGCCGCGTCCGCCACCGCGCCGGTGTGGATCAATCTGGAATACCTGTCGGCGGAGGACTGGGTGGCCGGCTGCCATGGCATGGCCTCGCCCCACCCGCGCCTGCCGCTGACCAAGTACTTTTTCTTTCCCGGTTTTAGCGACAGCACCGGCGGCCTGCTGTGCGAGGACGGTCTGATCGCCACCCGCCAGCGCTGGCAACAGGACAAACTGGCCCAACGCGCCTTCTGGCAGATGTTCGACATCCCGGAAAAGCAGCCGGAAGAATGGCGCGTCAGCCTGTTTGCTTATGAAAACCCGGCCGCACGCGCACTGCTGGAGTACTGGACGCGCAGCCAGATGCCGGTGCACTGCATGGTGCCGGAGGGCAAGGTGCTGGCTGATGTCGAGGTGGTGCTGGGGCGGCCGCTACAGGCCGGGCAACATGCCACGCGTGGCGCGCTGACCGTGCATGTGCTGCCGATGACCGACCAGGACAGCTACGATCTGACCCTGTGGTCGTGTGATATCAACTTCGTACGTGGGGAAGACAGCTTCGTGCGGGCGCAATGGGCCGGCCGGCCCTTTGTCTGGCACATCTACCCACAGGAAGACGCGGCACACATGGTGAAGCTTGATGCCTTTTTGTCACACTATTGCGCCGAGCTGGATACTGACACCGCGGCGGCCATCAAGGCCGCCAGCCATGCCTGGAACCACGGCCAGGGCATGGTGGCAGCCTGGCTGCAACTGGAAAACCGCCTGCCGCAATGGCACCAGCACAGCCGCAACTGGCCGGACAAGTTGCTCAAGCAAGGAGACTTGGGGATGCGGCTGGTGCAATTCATACAAAACCGGCTAAAATAGCCCGTTTTTCGGAAACCGATTTCCGAGTTCAATCAAGAGTTTGGGACTTTACAAGCAATGAAAACCGCACAAGAACTCCGCGCTGGCAACGTATTCATGGTAGGCAACGACCCGATGGTCGTGCAAAAAGCCGAATTCAGCAAATCCGGCCGCAACGCATCCGTTGTAAAAATGAAGATGAAGAACCTGCTGACCGGCACCGGCTCCGAAGCCGTTTACCGCGCTGACGACAAGTTCGACGTCGTGGTTCTGGATCGCAAGGATTGCACCTACTCCTATTTTGCTGACCCGATGTATGTCTTCATGGACAGCGAATTCAACCAGTACGAAGTAGAAGCCGACAACCTGGGCGATGCACTCAACTACATCGTTGATGGCATGGAAGACGTTTGCCAGGTGACCTTCTACGATGGCAAGGCCATCTCCGTAGAACTGCCGACCACCGTGGTTCGCGAAGTGGAATACACCGAACCGGCCGTACGTGGCGACACCTCGGGCAAGGTTCTGAAGCCGGCTCGTCTGGTTGGCACCACTTTCGAAGTACAGGTTCCGGCCTTCGTCGTGACCGGCGAAAAGATCGAAATCGACAGCCGTACCGGCGAATTCAAGAAGCGCGCCTGATCGCCTGCTTGATGTCATGCAAAAAGCGGCCCACGGGCCGCTTTTGTTTTGCCTGTCATTCCTGCAGATGCTGCGCTATGGTGCTGTTTTCAGGAGGGGACAATGAAGCGACTCGAACAGCTTGCGCTGCAAGCCCGCTACAACCAGTGGATGAACGACAAGCTGTATGCCGCAGCAGCCAGTTTGCCAGCCGAGGCAGTCACACGCGATACCGGCGCATTTTTCGGCTCCTTGCTGGGCACGCTCAACCATATCGTGGTGGGTGACACGCTATGGCTGCAGCGCTACGCCGGCCATCCGGCGGCTTTTGCTGCCTTGCAGCCGGTGCAGGACATTCCCCGCCTAGCCTCGCTGGACGGCCTGCTGTTTGCTGAGCTGCCAGCCCTGCAGGCCCGTCGCCAGCAGCTGGACCGCATCATCATCACCCTGTGCGCCGAGCTGCAGGAAGCGCACCTCGACTTCGCCCTGTCCTATCACAACACCAAGGGCGTGGCGCAGCGCAAGAACTTCCACGCCCTGTTGCTGCACCTGTTCAATCATCAGACCCATCATCGCGGCCAGGCGACGACACTGCTCACCCAGCTGGGTGCCGAGGTCGGTGTGACCGACCTGCTGGTGCTGATCGACGACATTCCGGCAGCCTGACAGCAAAACGGCCAGACAAAGTCTGGCCGTGGATGGCAAAGCACGGTGGCTCAGATCACCACACCCGGCGGCGGCTGGTCGTGGGTCTGGCCGGCGCTCTGATGCGGCAACTCCAGATAGCTCTTGGATTGCATCTCGGTCAGCCGGCTGGCGGTGCGGAAAAACTCGCTGGCCTGGACGCCATCGGTATAGATATCGTCGATTTCCACGGCGGCCGAAGCAATCAGCTTCACCCGATTGTCGTAAAACACATCCACCAGCCAGGTGAAACGCCGCGCAATGGAAGCATCCTTGGCCTGCAGTTTGGGGATGCCGCTGATGAATACCGTGTGGAATTCGGTGGCGATTTCCAGGTAATCGGTCTGGGCGCGCGGGCCGTCGCAGATGGCCGGAAAATCAAACCAGATCATACCTGGTGCCAGCTTCCTCACCGGAATATGCCGGCCCAGAATCTCGATTTCCTGCTTGGCAATCAGCGTCTCGCTGCTCAGCCGGGCAAACATGGCCTCCATGCGCTCCTCGGCAGCGGCATCGTCCGGCACCATGAACAAGGGCTCGCGCGTCAGTTCGCGCAGGCGGTAATCATTGCCACCATCCACGTTCAGCACATTCAGTTCGCGCTTGATCAACTCGATGGTGGGCAGGAAGTTCTGCCGTTGCAGGCCATTGGGATAAAGATTATCCGGCGGATAGTTGGACGTGGTCACCAGCACCACGCCACGCTCAAACAGCGCACTGAGCAGGCGACCCAGCATCATGGCATCGGCAATATCGCTGACATGGAATTCGTCAAAGCACAGCAGCCGGGTATCGCGGGCGATCTTGTCGGCATAGGCCAGCAAGGGGTCCTTGCTGCCAGCCAGCAGGCGCAGCTCGCGGTGCACCTCGGCCATGAAATTGTGAAAATGAATGCGGCGCTTGCGCCGATACGGCACACAGGCATAGAAGGCATCCATCAGGAAACTCTTGCCACGGCCCACCCCGCCCCAGAAATACAGGCCACGCGGCACATCCGGGCTGCGCAGGCTGCGGCCCAGGAAGCGGTTGCGCTTATCTTTGAATTCCAGCAACTGATGCCACAGCGCATCAAGCTCTTCGATGGCAGCTGCCTGCGCCGCGTCATGAATGAAACCGGGCTTTTCACTGGCGGCCTGATACCAGGCCTTGGGGCTGGTCAGGGCGTTGCCATCCGGGGAAAAGGTATGCTGGGACATGATGTGTGCTGTTCTGTTGTTGATTTGTGGCGCAGGTGAACACCAGCGCAATGGAGCCAAACCGCGGGCCCTGCCCGTCCGGCGATTAATAGCGCATGATAACCCGAATCAACGCGCTGCCGGTCAAGTGAAAAACCGCGCCGGACACGTAACTGCAATCAGTCATCCCTGACAATTAGACCGGTCTCCACGATCTGGCTGTGACGAGCCTCGCCAGACATCCTTAACAGGCTGTCGCCGGCTGGCCATGGCGGCATGCATTCCAGCAACGCAGCACACCCTTACAGGTACGGCCATGAATATTGAACAGATTCGCCGGCAAGCCTTTGCCATGCCCTTTTGCAGCCCGGCCTTTCCACCCGGCCCCTACCGCTTTTACCAGCGGGAATTCTTCATCATCAGCTACCGTACCGATCCGGACAAACTGCGCGCCGTCATCCCCGAGCCGCTGCAGATGGTCGAGCCGGTGGTCAATTTCGAATTCATCCGTATGCCGGACTCCACCGGCTTTGGCGACTACACCGAAAGCGGCCAGGTGATTCCGGTTTCCTACCAGGGGAAACCGGGCAACTACACCCATGCCATGTACCTGAACGACCACCCGCCAACCGCCGGTGGCCGCGAGCTGTGGGGTTTTCCCAAGAAGATGGCCAGCCCGCGTCTGCAAGTGCACACCGACACCCTGGTGGGCGAGCTGGACTACGGCCCGGTACGGGTAGCCACCGGCAGCATGGGTTACAAGCACCGGAAACTGGATGGGCAGGCCATTGCCGAAAGCCTGCGCACGACACCGAACTACCTGCTGAAAATCATCCCCCATGTCGATGGCACGGCGCGCATCTGCGAGCTGGTCAGCTTCCCCATGCTGGATGTCACCGTACACGGTGCCTGGAGCGGCCCGGCAGCGCTGTCACTGTTTGCCCATGCCCTGGCACCGGTGGCGGAGCTGCCGGTGCTGGAAATTCTGGGCGCCAAGCATTATGTTGCCGACCTGACACTGGGTCTGGGCAAGGTCGAGTTTGATTATCTGGTCTGAAACAGGAGAAGCCTCATGAAACTGCAAGGAAAAGTTGCCCTGATTACCGGTGCCGCCAGCGGCATCGGCCGTGCCATTGCCGAAACCTATGCCCGCGAAGGCGCTGCGGTGGCCATCGCCGATATCAATCTGGCAGCGGCGCAGGCCACGGCCAGTGAAATCGAAGCCGCAGGTGGCAAAGCCATGGGCGTGGCCATGGATGTCACCAACGAGGAAGCCGTCATCGCCGGCACCCAGGCCGTGGTCGATGCCTTTGGCCAGCTGGATATCCTGATTTCCAATGCCGGCATCCAGATCATCAGCCCGCTGGTGGATTTCAGCTTTGCCGACTGGAAAAAAATGCAGGCCATCCATGTCGATGGTGCCTTCCTCACCACCCGCGCCGCCCTGCCCCACATGTACAAGGACAAGCGCGGTGGCACCGTCATCTACATGGGTTCGGTGCACTCGCATGAAGGCTCGAAACTGAAATCCGCCTATGTCGCCGCCAAGCACGCGCTACTGGGCCTGAGCAAGGTGCTGGCCAAGGAAGGGGCTGAATTCAATGTCCGTTCACATGTGATCTGCCCCGGCTTCGTGCGCACCCCGCTGGTGGAAAAACAGATTCCCGAACAGGCGGCCACACTGGGCATCAGCGAAGAGGACGTCATCAAGCATGTGATGCTGGGCGACACTGTGGACGGCGTATTCACCACGGTGGACGATATCGCCCAGACGGCGCTGTTCCTGGCGGCCTTCCCCAGCGCGGCACTGACCGGCCAGTCGGTGGTAGTCAGCCACGGCTGGTATATGCAATAAGAGCCGCTAACAAAAACCCTGCTGCTGCGTTGCGCCTCCTTGCCGTACTTTGTGTACTGTCTGCGTCGGCGCGCCTTGCCCCAGGGACGCTACGCTATTTTGTTAGCCGCTCTAAGCGGTAATGCACGGGGCCGCCAGCGCCATGGCAAGGGCGCGACAGGCGGCTCCCCTCTTTCGGCAAACCAGAACAGCCGCACATCGATGTGCAGACGGAGTATTGCATGAGCGTTGGCTACGATCCGCAACACCGCCTTTATCACAGCGCCAGCCTGCCGGCTGGCCATCAATACAATGTTGTCGCACTGTTGCTGCAAGGCGGCGGCGCGCTCGGCTCCTACCAGCCCGGGGTGTATCAAGGCCTGGCCGAGGCCGAGTTGCACCCCAACTGGGTGGCCGGCATTTCCATTGGCGCACTGAACGCCGCCATCATTGCCGGCAATCCGCCCAATAAACGTGTCGACCAGCTGCGCCGCTTCTGGGAAACCATCTGCCAGCCGCCCATTCTGCCCGCCACACCGCTGGCCATGCTGGACCCCGAGCACTGGCCGGCCAGCATGCAGCATCTACTGGCCGGCTGGGAAGCATGGCGCTCGATGCTGGAGGGGCAAAACGGCTTTTACCGGCCACGCCTGCCCTGGGCCATGCAACATGCCAGCAGTCCGGCGGATATCAGCTTCTACGACACCAGTCCACTCAAGCAGACGCTGGAACAGCTGGCCGATTTCGACCGCATCAACGACAGCAGCCAGATGCGGGTATCGGTTGGCGCGGTCAATGTCCGTAGCGGCAACTTCGTCTATTTCGACAATACCCGGCAAAAACTGCGACCGGAGCACTTCATCGCCTCGGGTGCCTTGCCTCCCGGCTTTCCGGCAGTGGAAATCGACGGCGAGTTCTACTGGGATGGTGGCGTGGTGTCCAATACGCCGCTAAGCCAGCTGATCAGCAAGGAAAACCGCCACAACACCCTCGCCTTCCAGGTGGACCTGTGGAGTGCCCGCGGCAACTTGCCCGGCAATATGAAGGAAGTGGCCATGCGGCAGAAGGATATCCAGTATTCCAGCCGCACCCGCATGGTGACCGATGTCCTGCGCCAGGAGCTGCAGTACCGTGAACTATTGTCCGAGCTGATGGCACTGGTTCCCGAAAGCGAGCATGGCTCGGCAGCCTTTCTGGCCGCCCGGCACGCCGCCAACTGCCAGCGCCTGAACGTGGTGCATCTGATCTATCAGGACAAGGTTTACGATGACCACTACAAGGACTACCAGTTTGGCCTGCAGACCATGCGCCAGCACTGGCATAGCGGCTATCAGGACATTCGCAACAGTCTGCGCCGCCCCGGCTGGCTGAACATGCCCAGCGCCGAGCAGCCCTTTGTCAGTCACGATGTCCACCGCTGAAGCCTGAATTTAGCTAGGAGCAAGGCTAAATACTATCAACACTACAGACAAAACCAATATCATGCTCACCAAGTGTATTTACCTGCTACAGGCGTTGCTATTGGTTTTGCTGCTAGGCTGCCAAAGCTTGCCTCCTCTTTCCGAACAAGCACCTACTGGAAAACTGTTTCATTATCCAGATGGTGGCAGCGCCATTTATTACGAAATAGCCTTTGGAGACATAAAAAAAGACACAGCGATATTCACCTATGCAGCAACAGGCTGCTCCAGCCTTAAATACCAATTGCCACAATATTTTTCGGCAATAAAAGCCAATGCAACTCTTTACGCTCTAAATAAAAGATATGTAAATGATCTGTCGTTTATCAATAGCTGTGGCGATGACTTTATCCGAGCAAATATATTTAAAAATCGCCAGCAGGATTTTATCAATTTTGTCAAAGCAAAAAGCGCAGAACTCTCATTCAAACCGAAAAACATCGTACTAATCGGCGTTTCAGAGGCAGCCAATGTAATTATCAAGGCTGCAACACAACTACCATCCGTAACACATATAGTGATCATTGGAAGTGGTGGTTTCACCATGAGGCGTTCGCTACAAGAGCTCAAAAACAATCATTTGCTCAATAAAATATACGACATTGATCAAGCTAGCAAAATGATAAAAAATGAGTCTGCATCTTTGCAAAGGAACTGGTTTGGCAATCCGATACACTGGTGGAACGACATACTGGATGTCGACCCTATCGAAGACTATTTAACAATTAGCGTTCCCATACTGTTAGGCGTTGGTGCAGAGGATGCCAACCAGCCTCTGGCATCGGTCAAATATCTGGAACAGAAATTTACCGAACACAACAAGCACAATCTGACCGTTCGGATTTATTCGAACAATGGGCATAGTCTGTCCCCTACCGCGAGAGCAGATCTGTTTCAACTACTGAATCAGTATCTGGTCAATAACTAGCGGTATGGGGACACTTGCTTCACTGTATTACGGTAGAAAACTTATAAAGGAAACAGCCCGGTGGACAGATAGCGGTCGCCACGATCGCAGACAATGGACACAATCACCGCGTTTTCCAGTTGCTGGTTCAGCCGCAGCGCTACCGCCAGTGCGCCACCTGAGGACGGCCCGGCGAAAATACCTTCTTCCCGCGCCAGCTGGCGGGCGGTGTCTTCCGCCTCTTGTTGCGACACATGAATCAGCTGATCGATACGGCTGAAGTCGCAGATCTTGGGCAGATACTCGTCTTCCCATTTGCGGATGCCGGGAATCTGGCTGCCGGTTTCCGGCTGCACGCCGATGATCTGGATGGCCGGATTCTGTTCTTTCAGATAACGGCTATTGCCCATGATGGTGCCGGTAGTGCCCATGCTGGAAACAAAATGGGTGACCCGGCCCTGGGTGTCCGCCCAGATTTCCGGCCCGGTACTTTCATAGTGCGCCAGCGGATTATCCGGGTTGGCAAACTGGTCCAGAATCACCCCCAGCCCGGCACGCTGCATGCGGTGCGCTTCGTCGATGGCTCCCGGCATGGAAGTTTCTTTCGGGGTCAGAATGACCTCGGCACCGTAGGCGCGCATGGTTTGCACGCGCTCGGCGCTGGAGCCTTCCGGCATCAGCAAGATCATCTTGTAGCCCATCATCGCCGCTGCCATGGCCAGCGCAATGCCGGTATTGCCACTGGTAGGCTCGATCAGGGTATCCCCCGGTTTGATGTCACCACGCACTTCGGCACGGCGAATCATCGACAGCGCAGGCCGGTCCTTGACCGAGCCGGCCGGATTATTTCCTTCCAGCTTGAGCAGCACCACATTGCTGCTGTCCCCCGGCATGCGCTTGAGCCGAACCAGCGGCGTATGGCCGACGAAGTCTTCCAGATACTTGTACACAGTGAGTCTCCTTGGCAGAGCGCCATTATACGACCTGGTGCTAAGAGGCAGTCGAACCGTTATTTCTAATCAAATAACCAAGCTGCAACAGGCTGGCAATGAAAAACCGCCAGCACAAGGCATGGCGGTTTCGGGATGGCTGGCAGCAATCAGCGGCTGATCAGCCAGTCCACGTAGCGATCCACGCCCTGCTCCACGGTCAACATCGGTGCGCTGTAGCCAGCATCGCGCAGCTTGCCGATATCGGCCTGGGTAAAGCTCTGGTACTTGCCCTTGAGCGCCTCGGGGAATTCGATGTACTCGATGATGCCCTGTGCCACCAGCTCGTCCAGGCTCAGGGCCGGCTTGCCTTCGTGGCGACGGCAGGCATTGACGGTGGACACCGCCACATCGTTGAAAGGCTGGGCACGGCCCGAACCCAGATTGAAAATGCCGCTCTTGCCCGGATTATCCAGGAAGTACAGATTGACCTTGACCACGTCCTCCACCGAGACAAAGTCGCGGCTTTGCATGCCATTGCCCCAGCCATCGTTGCTGCCGAACAGCTTGACCTTGCCGTGCTCACGGTACTGGTTGAAGTTGTGGAAGGCCACCGAAGCCATGCGGCCCTTGTGCTGTTCCTGCGGACCGTAGACATTGAAGTAGCGGAAACCTACGGCCTGGGCAGACAGGCCTTCTTTCATGCGCTGGCGCAGTACCTGGTCGAACAGGAATTTGGAATAACCGTAAACGTTGAGCGGGCCTTCGTACTGGCGCTCTTCCTTGAAGATGGAGCCTTTGCCATAGGTGGCGGCACTGGAGGCAAACAGGAACTGGATTTCCTCGTGTTGGCAGTAATCGAACAAGGCCAGGGTGTACTGATAGTTGTTGTCCATCATGTACTTGCCATCGTGGTTCATGGTATCGGAGCAGGCACCCTGATGCAGGATGGCGCTGATCTCGCCCTCGAACTCGCCTTCCAGCAGCAGATTCAGAAAATCATGCTTGTCCAGATAGTGGGCGATTTCACAGTCCACCAGATTGCGGAACTTGTCGCCGGAGGTCAGGTTGTCCACGGCGATGATGTCGGTGATGCCGCGCTGGTTCAGCGCCTTGACGATATTGGAACCGATAAAGCCGGCGGCGCCGGTAACCACGATAGTCATTGTGCGTCCTTTCAGAAGGAGGAGCCGGGCTGCTGCAAAAAGGCCAGCTCTTCCGGAGTACTGGGGCGACCCAGCAGGGCATTGCGATGAGGGAAACGGCCAAAACGCCGGATAATGTCGCGATGCCGCTGGGCGTAGTCGATAAATTCGGCGCTGTGCGGATAGGCCGCCAGCGTCTGGAACAGCGCCACCGACACATCCTGGTCGGCCAGCTGCTCGCTATGTTCGAAAGGCAGATAGGCAAACACCCGTGCCATTGGTGGCAAAACCTGGTCAGCCGCAGCGTCAACCAGCTGGCGTGCCGCAGCCAAGGCCAGTGCATCACTGGCGAAAGCCTGGGCGGTGTCGCGATACATATTGTGTGACAGCTGATCAGTCAGGACGATATAGCCCAGCAACGCCAGCGGCTCAGCTGCCGACGGCATGGCCAGTTGCCCGGCCATGGCCGCTTGCCACGTACCGGCAAAGCGCTGCTGCAGCAGCTGGTCGAAGTCAGGGTCTTTGCGAAACCACTTGGCTTGCGGCTGCTGCATCTGCTCTGGCGCATTGCCGCCAAACCAGCATTGCACTACCTCGTCCAGTACTGTCGTCATGCGCATACTCCTGCCTTGCGGCCAGCGTTAAACAGCAAACAATTCCTGCTGCGTGCAAACTGCCGTACCCAGCTTGCCCACCACAATGCCAGCAGCGGCATTGGCCAGACTCATGGCCAGCGGCAGCGTCAGCCCGGCGGCCAGCGCCAGACCCATGGTGCCGATCACCGTGTCCCCCGCGCCGGACACGTCGTACACCTCGCGGGCGAAGGTAGGCTGATGCAAGGCGCCTTCGGCACGGAACAAGGTCATGCCCTCTTCGCTGCGGGTCACCAGCAGGGCGTCCAGCTGCAGTTCGGTACGCAAGGCCTGGGCCTTGGCAATCAGCTGTTCTTCGTTTTGCCAGCTGCCGGCCACCTCTTTGAACTCGCTGCGATTCGGTGTCAGCAGGGTGGCGCCGGCGTACTTGGCATAATCATCGCCCTTGGGGTCGATCAGCACCGGCTTGCCCGCGGCACGTGCCAGTTCGATCATGCGAGTCACATGCGTGAGGCCACCCTTGCCATAGTCGGACAAGATGACCACATCGTGCTCGGCCAGCACGGCCTGGTATTGTTCAAGCTTGTCCGCCAGGATTTCGCGGCTGGGGGCATCTTCAAAATCCAGCCGGATCAATTGCTGCTGGCGCGCCACCACTCGCAACTTGATGGTGGTGGAAATGGCCGCATCACGCTTGAGCAAGGTGGTGATGCCGTCTTCCAGCATCAGTCGCTCCAGCGCGCTGGCTGCCTCGTCATCGCCCACCACCGACAGGATGGAAGCCTTGCCACCCAGGCTGGCGATATTGCGCGCCACATTGGCAGCGCCGCCGGCGCGTTCTTCCATGCGGCCGATGCGAGCCACCGGTACCGGTGCTTCCGGCGAAATGCGCGAGACATCGCCAAACCAGTAACGGTCCAGCATCACGTCCCCCACCACCAGCACACGAGCACGGGCCAGATCGGCACTCAGCGTGGCTCCATCCAGCCCCAGTTCTTGCAACAGATTCATACGGTTTTAGCGTCCTATCGCCTGATAGTCGAAGCCCAGCTCGCGCAGCCAGGCCGGATCATACATATTGCGGCCATCCAGAATCACCGGATGCTTGAGGCTGGCCTTGATGGCGTCGAAGTCCGGCGCGCGGAACATCTTCCATTCGGTGACCACCAGCAAGGCATCCGCCCCATGCAGGGCAGACATCATGTCGTCGGCAAAACGCAGCCCCGGCAGATCACCCATGACGCGGCGCGCTTCATCGGCAGCGACCGGATCATAGGCGGCAACCGTTGCGCCACGGCGGATCAGTTCGGCGATGATGACGCGGCTGGAAGCCTCACGCATATCGTCGGTATTCGGCTTGAAGGCCAGGCCCCACAGCGCAAAATGGTGACCCGTGAGGTCATCGCCAAAACGCTTGACCAGCTTGTCCACCAGCCGGCGTTTTTGTGCCTCGTTGGCCTCTTCCACAGCCGTCAGTACACGCATGGCGTGGCCCTGTTCGCGACCGCTGGCCACCAGTGCCTTGACGTCTTTCGGGAAGCAGGAGCCACCATAACCGGCCCCCGGATACAGAAAGTGATAGCCGATGCGCGGATCGGAACCGATACCGCGCCGCACCAGCTCGATGTCGGCACCCAGATCTTCAGCCAGATTGGCCAGCTCGTTCATGAAGGAAATACGGGTAGCCAGCATGGCGTTGGCGGCGTATTTGGTCAGTTCGGCCGAGCGTACATCCATGAACAGGATGCGGTCGTGATTACGCTGGAATGGTGCGTACAGGCGGCGCATCAGCTCGATGGCACGCTCATCTTCAGCACCGACCACGATGCGGTCGGGCTTCATGAAGTCCTCGATCGCCGCGCCTTCTTTCAGAAACTCCGGGTTGGACACCACGCTGTAGGCGATGTCGGCACCGCGCTCCGCCAGGGTGGCGGCGATCTGCGCCTTGACCTTGTCGGCCGTGCCAACCGGTACGGTGGATTTATCCACCACCACCTTGGGCTCGCTCATGTAGAGGCCGATATTGCGGGCGGCCGCCAGCACGTATTGCAGGTCGGCGGAGCCATCTTCATCCGGCGGGGTGCCCACGGCGATGAACTGCACTTCGCCAAAGGCAACGGCGGCGGGGATGTCCGTGGTGAACGACAGACGGCCGGCCTCGACATTGCGCCGCACCATGTCGTCCAGACCGGGTTCGTAAATGGGAATGCCACCTTGTTGCAAAGTGGCAATCTTGGCCGGGTCTACATCCAGACACAGCACATGGTTGCCCACTTCGGCAAGGCAGGTACCGGTCACCAGACCAACATAGCCGGAACCGACAACGGTAATTTTCATGCCTGTTCTGCCCGGTAAAGCGCGATATCGCGGTTGATCTTGCGCAGCACATCCAGCGGCACATCGGCACGGGTGATGGGGCGACCGATCACCAGATAATCGGCACCGGCCTCCAATGCTGCCACCGGGGTCATCACCCGGCGCTGATCGTCGGCAGCGCTATCAGCCAGGCGGATACCCGGGGTAACCAGC
Source organism: Aquitalea aquatilis (assembly GCF_005155025.1). NCBI lineage: Bacteria > Pseudomonadati > Pseudomonadota > Betaproteobacteria > Neisseriales > Chromobacteriaceae > Aquitalea > Aquitalea aquatilis. Next base: position 4,224,180 of record NZ_CP039731.1, read on the forward strand.
TGGAATGCCTTGCCCAGCGCGGCCTTGAGCATGGGCGCTTCCTGTGCCGAGCACACCACGCCATCCAGACCGCAATCACGGGTCAGTGTCGCCAGCCGCAATACATGCTCCTGCGGCGAGGCGCTAATGCCGATTTCAGCCAGATCAGCCGCTTCCATGCTGGTGAGCACGGTCACAGCAATCAGCAGCGGACGCTGACTGTATTGTGCCAGGCCCTCGCGTGCCGCTTCCATCATGCGGCGGCCACCGGAGGCATGCACATTCACCATCCACACGCCGGCCTCGGCCGCAGCCTTGCAGGCATGAGCCACGGTATTGGGAATATCATGGAATTTCAGATCAAGAAATACCTGAAAGCCTCGCGCGGCGAGGCTTTCCACCAGGCCGCGCCCGGTCGAGGTAAACAATTCCTTGCCCACTTTGAGCCGGCATTGTTGCGGGTCGAGGCGGGCTGCAAAGTCAAGGGCCGACGGCGCATCGGCAAAATCCAGCGCCACGACGACAGGAGATGCCGGTTGCAGGTCCTGACCGGCGGCAATTAGCGGATTCATGTCTTCTCCTGAATGCGATCAATGAGTTTCCGAGCGGTTGGGCGTAAAGCTTTCCCACTCGCCGCAGGCGGGGCAATGCCAGAAGAAGGCCCGCGAGCGGAAATTGCAACACTTGCAGCGGTGCACTGTCAGGCGCGCTGCATGTTTCTGGATCAGGGCGCGGGCCACTTCGGCATCCATCCGCCCTTCTGGCGACAGCTCGTCCATCTGCGCTTCGATCAGGCGGTAAACGCCCATCAGATTGGGACGGGCATGTACCGACTGACGGGCCACTTCCAGCGCCCGCTCCTCGCCCTCGTAGGCCGACAGCTTCTGATACAACAGGTCGGTCAGCTCGAGTTGCGGGAAAGTCTTCTGGTAGCCCTGCAACAGGGCAATGCCCTCTTGCGGCTTGTCCAGCTTCTCGTAGGCGTCGAACAAGCGTTCTGCCGCCATCGACAAGTATTCGTAATTCTGTTTCTCGATGTTTTGCCATGCCGCAATGGCGGCTTCGATTTTGCCTTCGGCAAATTCGATATCGCCCAGAATCAGGCTGGCGCGCACACATTTGCGATTGGCCTGCATGGCCTCGGCCACCAGGGTGCGGGCGGCCGGATAATTGGAACGGTACAGCTCGCCCTGAGCCAGTTCGCAGAAAAACTGTGCCACTTCATGCTGAAAAGAGTGGGCGTCGCTGCGCAGCTCCTTGGCGGTTTCAATCGCTTTTTTCCAGTCGCGATCCTGCTGGTAGATATCCAGCAACTGGCGTCGCGCTGCCAACGCCATATTGCCGCCCAACAGTTTCAGCAAGATTTCTTCGGCCCTATCCACCAGACCAGCCTTGCGAAAATCCTGTGCAAGTTCGTTGCGCACGATGTCACGCTGTTCGGCAGGCAGGTCGGACGATTCCAGCATGCGCTGATGCAGACGAATGGCGCGGTCGTTCTCGCCGCGTTTGCGATACAGCTTGCCCAGCGTCAGTTGCAGTTCCGGTGCGGAACCCTGCTGGCGCGATACCTCGGCCAAAGCCCGCGCCGCGATGTCGGTCTTGTCATCAACGAGAGCATCCAGACCACGGAAAAAGCCGGTGGGAACCGACTTGGCCTGCTTCAATACGGTGCGCATGTCTACCCGCGCAGCCAGCCAGCCCAGACCGAAGAAGGCCGGGAATAGCAGCAGCCACCACAAATCCAGTTCCAAAGAGTGCTTCCTTCAAGGAGAGTAAGAGGCCGACCCCGCGCGTAAGGCGGCAGGGTCTGAACAGACTGGGCCTAGTCGGCCAGTGCGTCGCTGGGATCGACGGCGACCTTGCTGCTGGGCGGACGGTTACGCAATTCCTTCTTGAGCTGGGACAGCTCCTTGCGCATGCGCAGATAGTAGGAGAAGGTGGCCAGCAATCCGACAGCAGCGCCTGCAACAAAGAACACCAGCAGGAAGACAATCAGCGGTGCCGACCAGGACTGGCCGAAGAACAGCTTGAACTCGACCATGTGGCTGTTTTGCACGGTGACGGCAATCAGGAAAACCAGCAGGGCCAATTCGATGATACGCACGATGTAGCGCATGCTCTTTACTCGGAGAGGGTTACCGGAGTGCAAGTTTAAACGATAGTGTGCTGCAACCCAAGCAAGAGGAGAGTCAAACAAAGAAAAAGCGCCGCAAAAGCGGCGCTTTGATTTGGCTTGCTAGACCGGGATTCGCGGCGATCAGGCCTGGGTCTGCTCCAGCAGGGACAGATCCACCCGTTCGCGCAATTCCTTGCCGGCCTTGAAATGCGGCACATATTTCTCAGGAACCGAGACACTGCTACCTGATTTCGGGTTACGGCCCACACGGGGCGGACGGTAGTTCAGGTCGAAGCTACCGAAGCCGCGGATTTCAATGCGGCTACCCTGTGCCAGGTTGCTGGCCATCGCATCCAGAATGGTTTTGACAGCCAGCTCAGCATCTTTGTAGACCAACTGAGAATTGCGCTCGGCAAGACGTTCTGCCAGCCGCGCGATCAGCTCAGACTTGGTCATGATGCAATTACTCGTTGGAGCCGGACAGCTTGGCCTTCAACAGAGCACCCAGGTTGGTAGTACCAGCCGAAGCGCTGTCAACCGACAGGTTCTTCATGGCGGTGCTGTCTTCCTGAGCATCCTTGGCCTTGATGGACAGGCTGATATTGCGGGACTTGCGATCCACGGCAATGATCACGGCTTCCACTTCTTCGCCATCTTTCAGCAGGGTACGGGCATCTTCCACGCGGTCACGGGACAGCTCGGAAGCACGCAGGTAGCCTTCAACGTCCATGTCCAGGGAGATAACTGCACCCTTGGCATCAACAGCCTTCACGGTACCCTTGACCAGAGCGCCCTTGTCGTTCATGGCAACGTAGTTGTTGAACGGATCACCTTCCAGTTGCTTGATGCCCAGGGAGATGCGTTCTTTTTCCACGTCGATGGACAGAACAACGGCTTCAACCTCGTCACCCTTCTTGAACTTGCGCACGGCATCTTCGCCGGTTTCGTTCCAGGACAGGTCGGACAGGTGAACCAGGCCGTCGATACCGCCCGGCAGGCCAACGAACACACCGAAGTCGGTGATCGACTTGATGGCGCCCTTCAGCTTGTCACCCTTGTGGAAGTTGTCAGCAAACTCGTTCCACGGGTTGGCCAGGCACTGCTTCATGCCCAAGGAGATACGACGACGGTCTTCGTCGATTTCCAGGATCATGACTTCAACTTCATCACCAACCTGAACAACCTTGGACGGGTGTACGTTCTTGTTGGTCCAGTCCATTTCGGACACGTGTACCAGACCTTCGATGCCTTGTTCGATTTCAACGAAGGCGCCGTAGTCGGTCAGGTTGGTTACCTTGCCGAACAGACGGGTGCTGGCCGGGTAGCGACGGGACAGACCAACCCACGGATCTTCGCCCAGTTGCTTCAGACCCAGGGATACACGGTTCTTCTCTTGGTCGAACTTCAGGACCTTGGCTTCGACTTCGTCGCCAACAGCCAGAACTTCGGACGGGTGCTTCACACGACGCCATGCCAGGTCGGTGATGTGCAGCAGGCCGTCGATACCGCCCAGGTCAACAAACGCACCGTAGTCGGTGATGTTCTTGACGATACCCTTGATAACGGCGCCCTCTTTCAGGGTTTCCAGCAGAGCCTTGCGCTCTTCGCCCAGGGTTTCTTCCAGAACCGAACGACGCGAAACAACCACGTTGTTACGCTTGCGGTCCAGCTTGATAACCTTGAATTCGATGTTCTTGTTTTCGTACGGGGTGGTGTCTTTCACCGGACGCACGTCAACCAGGGAACCCGGCAGGAAGGCGCGGATGCCGTTGACCATAACAGTCAGGCCACCCTTGACCTTGCCGCTGATCAAGCCGGACAGGATCTTGCCGGTTTCCAGCGCTTCTTCCAGCTCAACCCATGCAGCCAGACGCTTGGCTTTTTCACGGGACAGCTTGGTTTCGCCAAAGCCGTTTTCCAGCGCGTCGATGGCAACAGTCACGAAGTCGCCGATGGCAACTTCAACAACGCCTTCGTCGTTCTTGAATTCTTCGGCCGGAATCAGGGATTCAGATTTCAGGCCGGCATTTACAGTTACGAAGTTGGAATCAACTGCAACGACTTCGGCAGTGATCACCTCGCCCACGCGCATGTCGTGAAGGGTCAGGCTTTCTTCGAACAGCTGGGCAAAGTTTTCCATAGAGAGGGTAGTCATCAAGCTTACTCTCGGTGCACACCTTGCGGCGTGCGGGGTTAGGGTTGAACACAGGGCGCTTCTTGCAGTGCAGCAAGCGTTGCCCTTTAAAAAATCATATGCCGGAGGCCTGGGACTGCCCGAAGCAACGAAGTACCGTTTCGACCGCCTGGTCGATGGTGAGCTCCGTGGTGTCGAGCAGAAAGGCGTCCGGCTCTTGGCGCAGCGGCGCTACCGCCCGGGCCGCATCGCGCGTGTCCCGATCGATAATGTCCTGCAGAATCCGTGGGAGGTTAGCAGATTCCCCCTTGCCGATCAACTGCTTATGGCGGCGCGCTGCACGCTCATCGGCACTGGCAGTCAAAAAAATCTTTGTCGCAGCCTGCGGAAACACCACCGAACCCATGTCGCGGCCATCGGTCACCAGGCCCGGAATCACGGCAAAATCACGTTGTCGCTGCAATAGCGCGGCGCGTACCGCTGGCAGGGCCGCCACTTTCGATGCGCCAATACCGATTTCTTCTGCCCGGATGTCTTCGCTGACATCGTTGCCATCCAGCCACACTCGCCCTTGCTCGAAAGCCGCCGGCAAGGTAGTGGCCAGCTCGGCCAGAGGCTGCTCGGCATCCCATGCCACATCCTGCTTGCGCGCATGCAGGGCAAGCAGGCGATAGAGCGAGCCGGAGTCCAGATAATGAAAGCCCAGGCGCTGGGCAACGATGGCGGCGACAGTACCCTTGCCGGAAGCGGAAGGGCCGTCGATGGTGATAACGGGAACTGACATGGGCTTGACTTGCATCCTGTAGCACACGACGACGAGCTGAACCGTCGCCAAACCGTTGATTTTAACGCAGTCGCCAAGTGGCAGGAACGGCTTTGGCAGGATTTTCTGCCGCAGCGCAACAGACAAAGCAGCAAGACGGCAAGATTGTAGTTTGCACGTTACCCCGCTGCCCTTTACAGTGATAGGCCGCAACGCCCGCCAGCCCTGCCTGCAGCAACCTGAGCGCGCGTGATGACAATACCCGGACAATTTCACGACACCTACAGAGACTCGACGCAACGCCATGGAACAGCTCCGCCTTACTCCGACTCCGCACCTTGCCGGCACCATCAAGCTGCCCGGCTCCAAAAGCATTTCCAACCGCACCCTGCTACTGGCTGCGCTGTCCAGCGGCACGACGCTGGTGCGTGACCTGCTGGATTCGGATGACATCCGCCACATGCTGGCCGCACTGGGCCTGCTTGGCGTAAGCGTTGAGCAGCTGGGCAATAGCCGTGACTTCCGGGTACAAGGCGTGGGTGGTGAGTTTCCGGTCAAAAGCGCCGACCTGTTTCTGGGCAATGCCGGCACCGCCTTTCGCCCGCTGACCGCCGCATTGGCGCTGATGCAGGGTAATTACCAGTTGTCTGGCGTGGCCCGCATGCATGAACGGCCGATTGGCGATCTGGTGGACGCCTTGCGCGCTGCCGGTGCCGAAATCAGCTATCAGGGCAATCCCGGCTATCCGCCGCTGGCCATTGCCCCGGCCAGCCTGCGCGCCGGTGAAGTAATTCCGGTCAAGGGCAATGTTTCCAGCCAGTTTCTGACCGCCTTGCTGATGGCGTTGCCGCTGACCGGTGAAACCGTCACCATCGAAGTGGTCGGCGAGCTGATTTCCAAACCCTATATAGAGATAACGCTCAACCTGATGGCACGCTTCGGTGTGCGCGTTGAGCGCCAGGGCTGGCAGCGCTTCGTGATTCCGGGTGGCCAACACTATATTTCGCCGGGCGAAGTCCATGTCGAGGGCGACGCCTCCAGCGCCTCCTACTTCCTGGCGGCTGGCGCACTGGCTGGTGGTCCGGTACGGGTAGAGGGCGTGGGTAATAACAGCATCCAGGGTGATGTGAAATTTGCTGACACCCTGCACCAGATGGGGGTTGCCATCACCATGGGCGACAACTGGATCGAGGCGGCAGCCAGCGGCAAGCTCAAGGCTATCGACGTCGACCTGAATCACATCCCGGACGCCGCCATGACCATTGCCATCGCCGCACTGGCAGCGGATGGCACCACCACCCTGCGCAATATCGAAAGCTGGCGCGTCAAGGAAACCGACCGCCTGTCAGCCATGGCAACGGAGCTGCGCAAGGTCGGTGCAATCGTGGAAGAGGGGCAGGACTACATCCGCATCACCCCGCCGGCCAGCCTGACCGCCGATGCCGAGATCGACACTTACGACGATCACCGCATGGCCATGTGCTTTTCGCTGGTCTCGCTGCTGGGCGTTCCGGTCATCATCAATGACCCGAAATGCGTGGCCAAGACCTTCCCCGACTATTTCGATGTATTGGCTACCCTGACCGCCTGATTTGGGGCCTTAGCCACAAATCATCACGCCCGCCCCAGCGGGCGTTTTTCATTTCCACGGCATAATCTGCTTGCCAAGCAACACTACAAAAACCACAATATACAGTAATAAATTCACAAAATATCACCATATAATGACAAATCCCTATCACTTGCGTCGCGATTTCATGCAGCGCTTTGACCTGCCCGCTCCCAGCCAGCCCGGCCTGTACCCGGACACCCTGCCGATGTGGGAAAACATGCTGCAGGAAGAGATGGCCGAATTCCTGCATGCGCTACAAGAATTCAAGCAACTGGAAAACTGCGACCCCGCCGAAAAAGTGCGCCGCATGGCCGAGCTGACTGCCGAGGGCGTGGATGTACTGAATGTGCTGACTGGCCTGCTGCTATCACAGGGAATGCCGCTGGAGGCCATGACTGATGCCATTCATCAGGCCAATCTGCGCAAGCAGATAGAGGGCAAGGTGGTGCGGCGTGCCGATGGCAAGGTGCTGAAACCGGCAGGCTGGCAGCCGGCCGACAAATGTGGCGTGATTCGCGCTGCCTTGCACAATGACAACAGCACGGCGCAAGATTAAGTCTGATTTAATACTGTCTGGCTATGATGCGGCCAGATCAAACCGGACACTCCCCACGCTGAAGGGACCATCATGCTAAAAAATTCACAACACAGTTACGGCCGTCTGGCCCGTGCCTTTCACTGGCTGGGCGCGCTGGCAGTCATCGCGGCACTGGCCTTTATCGAATTCAAGGACATCGCCCCCAAGGGCAGCCCCTTGCGTGACTTTCTGAAGTCCGGCCACTTCCAGGCTGGCGTCATTGTCCTGTTGCTGGTCCTGCCGCGCCTGCTGTGGCGACTGGCCAACCGTGTGCCGGATATCACCCCGGCACCGCAACCGGCGGCCATGCTGCTGGCGCATGCCGCACACTGGCTGCTGTATGGCCTGATGATCGCACTGCCGCTGCTGGGCATCGCCATCGTGCAGGGTAATGGCAAGGACGTGGTGCTGCTGGGCAGCACCTTGCCGATCTTGTTCAACGTCGGCAAGGAAACCGCCCGCAACCTGAAAGAAATTCACGAAGCGCTGGGCAATATGTTGCTATGGCTGGCCATCTTCCATGCCGCAGCCGCCGTATGGCACCACCGCTTCGTCAAGGATGACACCCTTACCCGCCTGACCGGGCCGCTGCGTCCCTGAACGATTCCACCCTACCAAACCCGGCCATGCCGGGTTTTTTTATTGCCTGTGCTCTCAGCGCAGATCGCGCTGCCACAGCGATAGCAGCAGCGCCAAGCCAGCCAGCGCAGCCAATGATAGCAAGGCATGATCACTGGCGATCAATACCGCCTGCTGGGTGACTTGCGTCGACAACTGCGCAAGACTCGCCGCATCCGCCCCTCCCTCCCACTGCCGCAACGTCACCCCATCCAGCCGGCCGAGCAGCGACAGCCGCGCCTCGGCCTCGCCGGCTTGCAGCTGCAGGGTGGCCAGACCGGTTCCCAAGGCCCCCGCCAGCTCACGCATGATGTTTTTCAGTTGATAGGCATGGGCAAAGTCTTCGACCTGCACCTCGGCATAAGTCATGGCGGCAATCTGCAAGACCGACAAGATCGGCACCAGCCCATGCAGCAGAATGGCCGGCAACAGATTGGCCAGCGCCGCCCCCGGCATGGCCGCCTGCGCCAGCCACAGACAACACAGCGCCAGCAAGGCAAAGCCAATGGCCAGTAGATGGTGACGGCGGGTCAGCCAGCGGCTGGCATACAGATAGACCAGCGCCATCGCGACCGTCACCATGCCACCCAGGCTGATGACCCTGCCGGTCGTGACAAAATCAAAGCCCAGCCCGCGCTGCAGCAAGGTGGACAAGAGGTAGGACCAGATACCGTTACACAGGTAATACAGGGCATAGAAGGCCAGCCCCATCAGATAGCGGCGGCGCAATAGCGCATGCAGTTGCAACCAGGGGTCGGGATGGGTGTGACTGCGCCGCCAGGCCAGCCCCAGCAACAATGTACCACCCAGCAAGGCCAGCCACATGCCGGGCCGGGCCGCCAAGCGCAAAAAGCGCAAATCCTCCAGCGTATGCAAGACCAGCAAGGCCCCTAAGCCCACAGCCGCCACCGCAACCCAGTCTAGTTCGCCAGCCTGCATGCGGGTCGGCGCTCCGGCATGGCGTGGATAGCTCAGCCGCACCAGCAGCAGCAATACCGGCACAAACGCCGCCTGCAACCAGAAAATGGCCTGCCAGCCCCAGTCTTCCACCAACAGGGCAGACAACCAGGGCGAGATGCCAGCCAGGCTGAACAGACCCAGCAGAAAACCGTACATCAAGGGCTTGCGTTCTCTTGGCTGAGCCACCAGCTGCAGCAGAATGCGCGAGGCGGTAAACAACCCGCCGCCGCCCAAACCCTGAAACAGCCGCGCCAGCGCCAGGCTGGCAATGCCCTCGGCCAGGGCACAGCCCACACTGCCAGCCATGAACAGCAACAATGCCCACTGGGTATAGCGGCGATAACTGATCAGGGTGGCAAACCGCCCCAGCAACAGATTGACCAGCACCGCCCCCACGGCAAAGCTGGTCAGCGCCCACAGATATTCCTGCGGAGCCGCCGACACCCCGCCCTGAATCGCGCCACCGGCCACCCCCATCATGCTGACGGCGACAAAGTCGGCCCCGGTGACCAGGCCCAGCGTCAGGCCAAACAATCTCACCTGCCATGGACGGCATTCGGGATGGGCTTGCAACAGCACGGGGTATGCATTCATTCGGGTAGGCGCTTTGAGCTTGGATGGATCGCGCTGACTATAAAGACCATGGTATTTTGAATAAACCGTCAAAATTGAAATGATTATTCAATGTCACGTACAAACGACTGGAATGACTGGTATCTGTTTAGCTGCATTGCGCAGCTGGGCAGTTTCAGTCGCGCCGCAGAACGGCTGCAACTGCCCAAATCAACAGTCAGCACTGCCTTGACACGGCTGGAACAAAAGCTGGGTACACGCTTGCTGGAACGCAGTACCCGCCAACTGCGGCTGACCGAGGCCGGCTTTCATTTACTGGAGGAAATCAGCCCGCTATTTGCCCGGCTGGAAGATGTGGCCGACCACCTGCAAGGTGTGGCCGAGGCCCCGCTCAGCGGCACGCTGCGCATTGCAGCGCCTTACGAATTCGCCAGCTTGCATCTGAGCCCGGTACTGTGCGACATCATGCAGGCACACCCGGGCCTGCATATCGAAGTGGACGTCATCAGCAATCAGACCGACCCGCTGAGCAGCGGACATGACCTGAGTTTTGTAATGACCAGCCAGCCCTTGCCCGACTCAAGTCAACTGGGCAAGCGCCTGTACACCTTGCAACAAGGCCTGTTTGCCGCACCGTCATTGCTGGCTGCACGCGGCAGGCCACAACACCCATCACAACTGCAGGACTGGCCCCTGCTAGGCGCTGCCAGCGCCCTGCCCTGGGTATTCCAGCATGCTGACGGTAGCCACTACGCCTTGCGCCAGGCGCTGCATCTGCAAACGGCCAATGCTGGCTTGCGCCTGCAGGCAGCCATTGCCGGGCGTGGAGCTTGTCTGGTCTCCTGCAATTTCGCTGCCCAGGCTGTCGCCAGTGGCCAACTACAAACCGTACTACCCGACTGGAAGCTGCCTGCGCTGAAAACCTATGCACTGGTACCCAATCGCAGCTTGCTGCCCACCAAGACGCGGTTGCTGCTGGATGGATTGGAGCAGCGCTTTGCCCGGCAGGAAACGCACTAGAATCACCCTGCCAGGCTGAGCCAGAGCCTGCGCTCACCCGGCACACACGCTATTCAGCCAGTTCGGGATTCTGACGTACAGCACAATCCCGCAGGCTGTCTGCCAAATCATCCTGTTGATTGGCACGGGCCCACCTGGCCATCTTGATTTGCGCCACTGGGTCACCCTGCAGGGCTGCACGCCAGCGCAGGCTTTCGATTAAAGACAGCGCTGGTGGACTTGCCGTCTCGCCGTCGTAGCTGCTCTGGATTTGCAACACGTCGGCCAGTTTGTTGTAAGCAGCGGGAACCTGCTGGCTGGCCAGCCATTGGATCATCGGCATGGCGTCCTCCCACATTTCGTCGTCCAGCATCAGCGATACCAGCCTGGCGGCTGCACGCCAATTACCCAGCTGCGCCGCCTCGACATAGGCCAGTTTCTGATGGTTACCTGCAGGCAGGGTGGCAGCCTCGGCAAAAGCCAGCTCAGCTTGCAAGCTCAGGGCAGGCTGATAAGTCTGGCAAGTAAACGCCCGACTGCTGATCGTGGCCTGCGGCAAGGCCGACCATTTGCGATGCTCCGCCAAGATAGCGTCGATACTGCTTGCCGGGTCGTTCTGGGCCGCTTTCGTCCACGCGCGCACTTTTTCCTTGAACAGCGCTTGTTCCTTGGCTTCAGCGTTCTGCTGGGCGCGGAATTCATCATCCCCGGTGCTACCGGAACGAATCTGTTGCATGCAGGCCTGCAGGGCTTTTACCGGGCGCTGCCAGCACTCGGCCGGCACCTCCCATTCCCAAAAATATCCACTGGGCAAGCTCATGCGATAGCTTGTCCCGCCGGCGGGGTCGGGGACAATAAAGGCACGCCCCTTGCTATCGACCACGCCGCGCGACAGCAGCTTGCCGCCAGCAGCACTCCAGACATAGGGCATCCCGCTCATCGGCGTATCACCCTCGGTACTTTGCATCATGAGCAGATAAGGACGGACACCCGCCTTGGCCTCGCGCCGGGCTTGCTGGGCAAAGGCCGCCTTGCGTTTTTCCACCAAAGGGAGGCAGGCGGCTTCACTGGCACAGGATAATTGTGGGGAACCACCTTCCCACCAGCCGGAGATCAGGAAGAACTGACCTTGCCATGCACCCAGCCGGCGCTTCTGGGCATCTGCAACCAGGCTCTCGTAGGCACCACGCGGCAGCGATACGCGGCCAAATCCGGCAAGCTGTCCGCGATGCGCACGGCCTGCAAACCGTGTTCCGGACTGGCAACTTTCCTCGAATTGCCCTTCCATCTCGCCGCGCACAAAACTGCTGCGGACAGTACAAACATCATCCTTGTCAGCAGTCTTCAGCACACCGTCGCCATGGTAGTTGCCCTCCAGCATCTCGCCATCGAAATGTACCCGCTCCTTGCCGTCATCGGTCACCGTCAGGCTGCCCTTACCCACCGCCTTGTCATTCTGGCAGGCCCCAGTCCATTTGATCTGGCGACTGGCTGATGCCTCCTGCTGCTCATCAATCCACACCTTGCAGCCTGCAGGCTCACTACTGGCCCAATGGCTGTCGGCATCATCGGCCGTGTCAGCACAGGCCGGCTGCGCCATGAGCAGCGGCAGGCCTAGCACGGCGCGGACAATCAGCTGCTGATATTTCATCTTTGACATGTCATCACTCACGAGAAATAGACGCCAGCCAAGCCAGCCCGAGCACGGGCAAAGACACGCTGGATAAAAAAATGGCCTCATCATGCATACATCATGATCAAGGCCATTGTCATTGTCACGTGATGAGGGCTGGTCGCCACCCATTCAGCAGTCTGGCTAAGCAGCAGTCGAGCCGCGCACCACCAGCCGCCCAGACAGCACCACCTTGCGCGCGCTGCGTGCCGGGTCTTGCAGCCGCTCCAGCAACATATTCATGGCGGTGCGGCCGATGTCGTACACCGGCTGCTCGATCACCGTCAGGCCGGGTCCGGCCAGTTCGGTCCAGTTGTCATTGTCAAAACCGGCCAGCGCCAGTTGTTGCGGGATGGCAATGCCAGTGGCACGGGCGCCGCGCAGCATGCCCAGCAGCACCAGGCCATTGCTGGCGATCAGCGCCTGCGGCACGGCCGGTTCGCCCAGCCAGGTACGCATGGCCTGCTCGGCAGCCTCCGGCGTGGGTGCGATAAAGCGCGCTTCGGCCTGCAAACCGTGCCGTTGCATGGCGGCCAGCACCCCGGCATGACGCTCCGCCCCGGTGGTACTGGTGTTGCCAAACAGGCCGCCGATGCGGCGATAACCCTGTGCCAGCAGATGCTCCACCAGCAGGCTGGCCGCCTCGGCATTGTCCAGCACCACAGCATCGGCGTGGCCGGGTGGTGCGGCACGATCGATCAGCACCACCGGAAAGCCCAGTTGCTGCGGGTCCAGTTTCTGCGCCGTGGCACGGGTGGGAGCAAAAATCACGCCGGTCACCCGCTCCTCCTGCATCAGCCGCAAATACATGGCTTCTTTTTGCGGGTTCTCATCGGTATTGCACAGGATGACGCGCATGCCCACGGCGTAGGCCGCGTCCTCCACCGCCCGGCTGACTGCGGTAAAGAAGGGGTTGCGGATATCCGACACAATCAGCCCGATGGTGTGGCTATGCTGCGAACGCAGCCGCCGCGCCGACAGATTGGGCAGATAGCCGGTGGCGGCCACGGCGGCCTCCACCTTCTTGCGCAGTTCATCGCTGACCGGGCCATCGCCCAGCGCACGTGACACCGTGGCTACCGAAACACCGGCAGCCAGGGCAACATCCTTGATGCGTACGGTCATTTTGCAATCGTTTTCAGTCAGATTGTCGTGATCCTGCATCAAGTCAAAAAGCTTTGCAAGCCTTTAATTACAAGGATCATTAGCAAGTTCGATGTTGTTTTATCAAGATGATCTACGATCAATATTGACAGGTGTTGTGTAATCGATTTCAATGCCATCAACACAACGCCAGACAACAGCCAGCACCGCCCCTTCTTGGGTGCGATGCAGCAAAATAACAGTACACAGGAGACCACTCCCGATGTCGCACGACCTGATCCATCCGGAACTGATTTGCCTTGCCACGGCACCAGCCAACAAGGAAGACGCCATCCGCCAGGCCGGCCAGCTGCTGGCCCGCGCCGGCTGCATCGATGCCGCCTATATCGACAGCCTGCTGGCCCGCGAAGCCGTGGCCAATACCTTTCTGGGTCATGGCGTATCCATTCCGCACGGCATGGTGGAAGACCGCCACCTGATCAAGCGCACCGGCATCGCCATCCTGCAGATTCCGCAGGGGCTGGAGTGGAATCCGGGTCAGGTCACCCATCTGCTGTTTGCCATTGCCGCCCAGTCGGACGAACACATCCAGCTGTTGCGTCGTCTCACCCGCCTGCTGCAGGACGAAACCCGCCTGCAACAGCTGTTTGCCACCAGCGATCCACAAGAGCTGATCGCCGCCCTGTCCGATAGCGCGGCCGCGCCGGTCCAGCCTGCTACTGCAGCCGGCGACCTGGCCGAACAGTTCGAATGGGTGGTGGACTACCCCAACGGCCTGCACGCCCGCCCGGCCACCGCCTGGGTGGAAACCGCCCGCCAGTTTGCCGCGCAGGTACAGGTACGCCACGGCCACCATGTGGCCGACGCCAAGAACATGATTTCCCTGCTGCAACTGGGCCTGCAACGAGGCGACCGGCTGGTGGTATCGGCAGAAGGCAACGATGCCACCGCCCTGCTGCAAGCCATGCAAGGCGTGATGAGCCGCCTGACCGCGCAGGAACAGACCGACGCCGCCCTGGCCGCGCAAAAAGCCCAGGCCCAGCGCAGCGAAAACAACTGGCAGCCACCCGGCCATCCGCTGGAAGTAGCCGGTATCAGTGCCAGCCCTGGGCTGGCCATCGGCAGCGTGCATGTGCTCACCCACGGCCTGCCGGCCATTCCCGATCACCCGCTGGCACTGGCCGAAGCCGGTGACAAGCTGCATGTCGCCCTGGCGGAAACCCGCGCCGAACTGGCCAAGCTGGCCGAAGACACCGCCCAGCGTCTGGGCAATGCCGAAGCCGCCATTTTCAAGGCGCAGGCTGAGCTGCTCAGCGATACCGACCTGATCACCCTGTCCTGCCAGTTGATGGTGGAAGGCCACGGCGTGGCCTGGTCCTGGCATCAGGCGGTGGAGCGGCTGGCCGACCGGCTGGCCGCGCTGGGCAACCAGCTGCTGGCCGCCCGTGCTGCCGACCTGCGCGACGTAGGCCGCCGCGTGCTGGGCAAGATCGACCCCAGCCTGCAGGCCACCACCCTGTCCGAGCTGCCTGACAACTGCATTTTGCTGGCCAGCGATCTGTCGCCGTCTGACACCGCCGGGCTGGATACCGACAAAGTGGTCGGCCTGGCCACCGCACAGGGCGGCCCCACTTCGCACACTGCCATTCTGGCGCGCACGCTGGGTTTGCCAGCGCTGGTTGCCGGCGGCCCCGGCCTGCTCGGCGTAGCCAATGGCACCCCCGCCATTCTGGATGGCCAGAGCGGCCGGCTCTACCTGAGCCCGAGCGAGCTTGATCTCAAATCCGCCCGCGAGTGGATGGCACAGCAAAACGAACGCAAGGCACGTGAGGAAGAACAGCGCAGCCTGCCGGCAGAAACCCGCGACGGCCACCGCGTGGAAGTGGCCGCCAACGTCAACCGCCCGGACCAGGTGGCGGCAGCCATTGCCTCCGGTGCCGAAGGCGTGGGCCTGATGCGTACCGAATTCCTGTTCCTCGAGCGCGACAACAGCCCGGACGAAGCAGAACAACTGGCCACTTATCAGGGCATGTTGCAGGCACTGGAAGGACGTCCGCTGATCGTGCGTACGCTGGATATCGGCGGCGACAAGCAAGTGCCCTACCTCAACCTGCCGCACGAGGAGAACCCCTTCCTCGGCATGCGTGGTGCCCGTCTGCTGCTGCGCCGCCGCGACCTGCTGGAACCGCAACTGCGCGCACTGTACCGCGCCGCCCGTGGTGGTCAGCCGCTGTCCATCATGTTCCCGATGATTACCTCGCTCAAGGAAATCACCCGCCTGAAGGGCTTGTGTGAAGGCATCCGCCGCGAGCTGGACGCCCCGGTGGTACCGATCGGCATCATGGTGGAAGTCCCCGCCGCCGCCACCCTGGCCGACAAGCTGGCCGAGCATGTGGACTTTTTCTCCATCGGCACCAACGACCTCACCCAGTACGCACTGGCCATCGACCGCCAGCACCCGGAACTGGCGGCAGAGGCCGACAGCCTGCATCCGGCCGTGCTGCGCCTGATCCACCAGACCGTACAGGGCGCCGCCCTGCATGGCCGCTGGGTAGGCGTGTGCGGTGGCATTGCTGGCGACCCCTTCGGTGCCGCCCTGCTGACCGGCCTGGGTGTCAACGAACTGTCGATGAGCCCGCGCGACGTCGCCAGCGTCAAGGCCCGTCTGCGCCACAGCGACTTTGCCAAGCTGGCCGAACTGGCACAGCAGGCGCTGGATTGCGATAGCGCCGAAGAAGTGCGCGCCTTGCAGAGCCTGCTGTCATGAACAGTCCGCTGATCACCATTACCCTGAACCCGGCCATCGACCAGACCGTCTGCGTGCGCGACTTTCAGTCCGGCGCGGTCAACCTGGCGCGCTCCAGCAGCAGCAATGCCGGTGGCAAGGGCGTCAACGTGGCCAGCTGCCTGGCTGACTGGGGGCTGCCGGTGCTGGCCACCGGCCTGCTGGGCCGCAATAACAGCGAGGCTTTCGAAGCCCTGTTCAAGGACAAGGGCATTGCCGACCGCTTCATTCGCGTGGCCGGTGATACCCGCGTCAACATCAAGCTGTCCGACCTGGCCAATGCCAGCACCACCGACATCAACCTGCCGGGTTTGACGGTGGGCGAAGCCCAATGGGAACGCCTGCTCACCCTGCTGGCCGCCGATGTGAATCCGGGCAGCCAGATCGTGCTGGCCGGCAGCCTGCCGCAAGGGCTGGAGCCGGAACGGCTGCCGGTGTTGATTGGCAAGCTGCGCCAGTGGGGCGCGCATGTGCTGCTGGACAGCAGCGGCCCGGCACTAGCCAGCGCGCTGGCCGCGCCGCGCGCCAGCCTGCCGGACTGCATCAAGCCCAACCGCCACGAACTGGAACAATGGGCCGGCCACCCCCTGCCCACCCTGCAAGACGTACTGGCCTGCGCCCGCCAGCTGCAACAGGCTGGCGTGAGCGAAGTGGTGGTATCGCTGGGCGAACAAGGCGCGCTGTTTGTGCTGGACGCCGGCCCGGCGCTGCTGGCCCGGCTGCCGGTACAAAACCCCTTAAGCACCGTCGGTGCCGGCGATGCGCTGGTGGCCGGCCTCAGTGCCGCCCGCCATGCCCGCCTGAGCGCCACCGACCGCGCCCGGCTGGCGGTGGCCTTTGCCGCCGCCAAGCTGGCACGCATCGGCCCGCACCTGCCGGAACGCAGCCAGGTGGAACAACTGGCACGGCAAGTGGAAGTACAGCACTTGTCCTAAACCATCATGCTGCGGGCAGGCAACGCTCACCCACCCCGCCACGCGGCAGATCATCAGCAAAGCAACAACAACAGGCAGACAAAACTAGGAGAAAGACAATGGCAAACCTGCTGGCAGTAATTGCAGCCCCAGACCGCAGCACCCAGGCCATGTTGGCTGGCGAAGCCCTGCGGCAGGCGGCAAGCAAGCTGAGACACAAGATCGATGTGGAAATCCATACCGCACAGGGCGTGCAACAGCCGCTGAGCGCCAGCGCCATCGCCGCTGCCGACGCCGTGCTGCTGCTTGGCGAGGCTGCCGCGCAAGACGTGCGCTTTGCCAACAGCCACACCCTGCTCACGTCGCTGGAAGCCGTACTGGCCGATGCCGAAGGCCAGCTCAAGGCCAGCCTGATCACCCCTGCAGCCAGCAGCGCGCTGCGCATTGTCGGTATTACCTCCTGCCCCACCGGCATCGCCCACACTTTCATGGCAGCCGAAGGCCTGAGCCAAGCTGCACAGAAACTGGGTCACGCCATCCGCGTGGAAACCCAGGGTTCGGTCGGTGCGCAGGACACCCTGACTGCCGATGAAATCCGTCTGGCCGATGTGGTGATCATCGCGGCCGACACCCAGGTCGATCTGGCACGTTTTGTTGGCAAACGGCTGTTCTCCAGCGGCACCAAGCCGGCCATCAACGATGGCGAAAACCTGGTGCGCCGCGCCATTGCCGAAGCAAAACCGCATGCGGCCAGCCAGGCCAGTGCCAGTCAGTCTGCCGCGACACCGGCAGCCGCCAGCCAAAGTGAACAACGTAGCGGCCCGTACAAGCACCTGATGACTGGCGTGTCCTTCATGCTGCCCTTCGTCACCGCCGGCGGCATCATGATTGCCCTGGCCTTTGCGCTGGGCGGCATCTACGCCTTCGATGACGCGCACAAGGGCACGCTGGCCTGGGCCTTGTTCCAGATTGGTGCCAAGTCGGCCTTTGCGCTGATGGTGCCGATTCTGGCCGGTTATATCTCCTACTCCATCGCCAACCGTCCGGGCATTGCCCCTGGCATGGTGGGCGGCATGCTGGCCGCCAGCCTGGGCTCCGGCTTTCTGGGTGGTATCGCCGCTGGCTTCATCGCCGGTTACGGCACCGACTGGCTGAACAAGAAAATCCAGCTGGGACGTAATCTGGACGGCCTGAAGCCGGTACTGATCCTGCCGGTGCTGGGCTCCTTGCTGGTGGGCCTGCTGATGATCTACGTCATCGGCACCCCGGTAGCCGCCCTGCTGGCCATGCTGACCGAAGCGCTCAAGAGTATGCAGGGCAGCAGCGCCCTGCTGCTGGGTGCCATTCTGGGCGCGATGATGGCCTTTGACATGGGCGGCCCGGTGAACAAGGCAGCCTATGCCTTCGCCACCGGCCTGATCGCCAGCCAGGTCTACACCCCGATGGCTGCAGTCATGGCTGCCGGCATGACCCCGCCGCTGGGCATTGCCCTGGCCACCAAGCTGTTTGCCGACCGCTTTACCGCCGACGAGCGTGAAGCCGGCAAGGCTGCCGGTGTACTGGGTATTTCCTTCATCAGCGAAGGGGCGATTCCCTTCGCCGCACGCGATCCGCTGCGGGTGATTCCGTCGCTGATGGTCGGTTCGGCCGTCACCGGTGCCATTTCCATGGCCATGGGCGTGGAGCTGAAAGTGCCGCACGGTGGTGTGTTCGTGCTGCCCATCCCCAATGCGGTGACCAATCTGGGTGCCTATCTGGTGGCACTGGTGGTGGGCACGGTGCTGACTGCAGTCATGCTGCGCGTACTGAAGAAACCGGTGACCCAGTAAACCCTCACGCCGGCAGACCGCACCAGATGGTGGCCGGCTAGCGATTTCCCTCTCTCTCGGGCCAACTCCTTTGCGGGTTGGCATTTTTTTTGTCTGCCACATGGAAATGGCATCTTAAAAAAACGGAAATTTCCAGAACGGAATGGCCAGAGCACAGCCTGGCAGCGCTGCTAAGGTAGAGCCCATTCCCGCCGAGGCAGGCAGCCTTCCCCCACGCCCGGCTTACTCTGGAGAACCACCACATGTCTGCCCCCGCCCTGTCCGCCGCCGATGTCAAACTGGGCCTGCGTGAAAAAGTAGCCTATGGACTGGGCGACATGGCGTCCAATCTGTCGTTTGGTGCCGTCTCGCTGTTCCTGCTGTTTTTCTACACCAATATCTTTGGCCTGAGCGCCGGCGAAGCCAGCCTGATCTTCCTGATCGCCCGCATCGTCGACGCGCTGTTCAACATCCTGCTGGGCTACGCCATCGACAAGACCCACAGCCGCTACGGCAAGCTGCGGCCCTATCTCTTGTATGGCGCGCTGCCACTGGGTGGGCTGACCGTGCTGTGCTTCACCACCCCGGACACCAGCTACAAATTCGCCTATGCCCTGGTCAGCTACACCGTGTACTGCCTGGCCTACACCACAGTGAACACGCCCTATTCGGCCATGAACAATATGCTGACCCAGCACGCCATGTCGCGCTCCTCGCTGTCGGTCTATCGCATGGTGTTTGCCACGCTGGGCTACTTCGTGGTGTCGGTGTATGCCGACCAGCTGATTCGCCGCTTTGCCGATCCGCGTACCGGCTACCAGCTCACCATCGCCCTGTTCGCCGTACTGGCCACCCTGCTGTTCTACGCCTGCTTTGCCATGACAAAGGAGCGCATCCACCAGGACAAGGACGAAGCGCCCAGCCTGCGCCAGATGGTGCAGGCCATCACCGGAAACCTGCCGCTGTTTCACCTCTCCATGTTCACCGTGTTTACCTATATCGCCTACAGCGTGTGGATGGCCGCCGCCATTTACTACATCAACTACGTCTTGCGCGATGAGGCTTACACCGCCAGCTTTTTCGCCATCCAGACCGTGGCCAATGTGGCCGGCACCATTGCCTCGGAAAAGCTGATTGCCGGGCTGGGCAAGAAAAGACTGACCCTGCTCACCCTGGCTGCCGGCGCGTTGGCACTGGCCTACCAGTACTGGCTGGCGGGCGACAGCAGGCTGGCCATCATGGCCTGCGTCAGCGTGTACAGCGCCGCCATGGGCAGCATATTTGTCTGCATGTACGCCATGGTGGCCGACACCGTGGAGTACGCCGAATGGAAGCACCATGTACGCACCGAGGGCGCCATCTACGGCTACTTCAACTTCATCACCAAGGTGGCCATGGCCATTGCCGGCGGGCTGGCCGGGCTGATCCTGCAGTATGCCGGCTACGACGCCGCCCATATCACGCCGCGGGCGCAAGACTGGATCGCCCTGATGATGACCCTGATCCCCGCCGCCATGTTCGTGCTCGCGCTGCTATTCGTGCTGCTCTACCAGCTGGATGAAGACAGCTATCTGCGCATGGTGGGCCAGATCGAAGCACGCAAGCAGTCCGTCGCCGCTCAGCCACAGGAGTCCTGAAATGACAGCCAATCACCAAGAACTGATCGCCCGCATGAGTCCGCAAGACAAGGTCACGCTGCTGAGCGGGCATGGCCTGTGGCGCAGTGCCAGCCTGCCGCAGCTGGGCATCAGCGACTTTGTCATGACCGATGGCACCTATGGCGTGCGCTACAGCAGCGCCCAGATCGACCAGCAGGAAAGCTGGAACATCAGCGACTTTCTGTCGGTGATTCAGCAGGACGCAGGCCAGCAGGCGACTGACAGCGACAAGGGCGGCTCGGAAGCGCTGTTCGGCCACTCGCGCCCGGCCACCTGTTTTCCCAATGGCTCCAGCCTGGCCTGCAGCTGGGATGTGGCGCTGGTGGAACAAATGGGCCGCGCACTGGCCATCGAATGCCAGTCCATGGGCGTGGGCCTGCTGCTGGGGCCGGGCATCAATATCCGCCGCACGCCGCTGGCTGGCCGCGGTTATGAATATTATTCGGAAGACCCGCTGCTCAGCGGTGACCTGGCCGCCGCGCTGATCAACGGCTTGCAACAGGAAGGCGTGGGTGCCAGCCTCAAGCACTTTGCCTGCAACAACTCGGAATACATGCGCACCGAGATGGACTCCATCGTCGAGGAACGGGCGCTGCGCGAAATCTACCTGTACGGTTTCCAGCGCGCCATTGCCAGGGCCAATCCGTGGACGGTGATGTCCTCCTACAACCGGCTGAACGGCGAACAGACCTCGCAGCACCACTGGCTGCTGACCCGGGTATTACGCGAGGAATGGGGCTATCAGGGGCTGGTGATGTCCGACTGGTACGGCATCAAGGACCGCCCGGCCTCGCTGCTGGCCGGTAATGAACTGGCCATGCCGGAAAACGCGCTGGACAATGCCGAACTGCTGACGGCCCTCGAACAGGGCCGCATCCCGGATGAGCTGCTGGACAGCGCCTGCCTGCACATGCTGCAGCTGATCGCCAAGGTACATGCCGGCCGCCGCCCCGGCACCGTGGCTGACTTTGCCACCCATCACCGCCTGGCGCAGCAGATCGCCGCCGAATCACTGGTCTTACTGAAGAACGACCACGACTTGCTGCCGCTGGATGGCCAGCAGTTGCACCGGCTGGCGGTGATCGGCAAACCAGCACTGCAGCCGGTGATACAGGGCTCGGGTTGCGCTACCACCCAGCCCTGGCAGCTGGACTGCCCGCTGGATGAAATCCGGCAACAGGCAGGGCCGGCAGTACGCATCGATTACGCCGTCGGTGCCCCGGATGATGAACACGACGACGAGGCCGCACTGCAGGAAGCCTGCAGCGTGGCCGCAATAGCCGAGGTCGCCGTGGTCTTCGTCAGTACCGCCATCGGGATGGATGGTGAGAATGGCGACCGCCAGCAACTGGGCTTGCTGCCCAGCCATGAGCGGCTGATCAGCCGACTGGCCGCCGCGCAGCCCAAGCTGGTGGTGGTGCTGTGCAATGGCGATGCGGTACTGATGCCCTGGCTGCAACAGGTGCCGGCCGTACTGGAATGCTTCTTTGCCGGCCAGGGCATGGGCCATGCGGTGGCTGCCACGCTGTTTGGTGTCAACAATCCCAGCGGCAAGCTCACCACCACCCTGCCCAACAGCCTGGAAGAAACCCCGGCCTATCTGCACTACCCCGGCGAAAATGGCCGTCACCATTACGGCGAGGGCCTGTTTGTCGGCTACCGCTATTACGACAAGCGCCAGATAACACCGCTCTTTCCCTTCGGTTTTGGCTTGAGCTACACCCGCTTCGACTACCGCAATCTGCAACGCTCCCACCACAGCATGGATGAACACGACACCCTCACGGTCAGCGTCGACATCCACAATACCGGCGGGCGCGCCGGCAAGGAGATCGTGCAGCTGTACATCGCCCCGCCGCCATCCGCGCTGGCGCGTCCGCCACAAGCCTTGCGCGGCTTCGTCAAACTGGATATCCCGGCGGGTGAAAAGCGCCGGGCGCAGTTCACCTTGCAGCGCGAGGATTTGGCCTATTACGACCCGGCACACGCCGCCTGGGTAGTGGACAGCGGCCAGTATGAAATCCGTATCGGCGCATCCAGCCGCGATATCCGCCTGCAGGCCACGGTAGCGGTTACCGCACAGCCACCCTACCCCAGGCTCAAGGCCGACTCCTCGCTGGTACAGCTCACCCGCCATCCCCCCATGCTGCAGGCGGTGGCCGAACTGGTGGCGAGCAAATGCCCGCTCAGTGTGGACGAAGCGCGCGCCAAGCTGGTGACCATGGCCCCCGACATGTTCGGCGGCCTGTTCATCACCCTCACCGCCATGCTGGAGCTGGATATCAGCCGCGCTGAGCTGCAGCAGATTCTGGAGCGGTTTAACGGCATGCGGCCTGAGGATGGCCGCTAGCTATCGCGGTTTTTTCATCGAGACGTCAAGCCGCTGTCACATAACAAGGCGACAATCTGTCCCGAGCCAGCGGCTTGCGCTGGATTGTCTCTTGTTCCGTTGTTTCTTCTCGGCTTTACTCTCGGGCCAACCCTTCACCGGGTTGGCACTTTTTTTGGCCATGCCACCCCGCCAGCCTGATTAGACCCGCTAACAAAACCCCCGCTCCTGCGTTGCGCCTCCTTGCCGTACCAGCTGTACTGTCTGCGTCGGCGCGCCTTGGCCCGGGTTCTCTACGAGGTTTTGTTAGCAGCTCTTCATGCTCATGCCCGCCACAGAGCCAAGGACAGATATCGTGTTGTCCGCCATTTGGCGCTAGACTGCCGGCTGCCCTGTTTACCTGCCATCATCATGAAATCGAAATCCTCCTCCGGCGGCCTGGTTTACTCCACCGAACACGGCCGCATGTGTCCCGACTGCCGCCAGCCCCTTGAGGCCTGCAGCTGCCAACAGGCCGCTTTGCCCAGCGGCGATGGCATCGTGCGCGTCAACCGCGAAAACAAGGGTCGTGGCGGCAAGACCGTCACCCTGGTCAAGGGCGTGCTGCGCGACAGCGCCGGCCTGACTGCACTGGGCAAGCAGCTGAAGAACGCCTGCGGCAGCGGCGGCACCGTCAAGGATGGCATCATCGAAATCCAGGGCGATCATGTTGTTACCGTGATGGCCACCCTGCAAAAACTGGGCTTTCAGGTCAAACGCGCGGGAGGCTGAGGCGGCCAGCCAGGACGACCGCACACGGCCCTGCGTCCTCGTGGCGCACACTGCCTAATGCCTAATGCCTGATGCCTGATGCCTGATGCCTGATGCTGCGCTCAGCAGCACCTCCGACAATTGAAAAAATACAACACAAATTTTTCACAGGTGAAAATTTAGTATTATTTTTTCACACAATCATTCCTTCCCCCGTATGATGGCTGGCATGACATCCGCCCATACCGACCCGCTCTCGTCCAGCAGCCAGCCCGATCCAGCCTGGCTGGGCGAGCAAATCCGCCAGCTGCGCAAGTTGCGCAAACTGTCGCTGCAACAGCTCAGCGCCGCCACCGGCCGTTCCATCGGCTTTCTGTCGCAGCTGGAACGCGGCAAAAGCCAGCCCAGCGTGTCCGACCTGAACAAGCTGGCCAGCGCGCTGGCCGTCCCCTACAGCGTATTTTTCAGCCAGGCACCGCAGCACGAGCGCGGGCTGGTGGTGCGCCAGGCGCATCGGCCGGTGCTGCACTACGCCGAAGGGGTCAGCGATGCCCTGTTGTCCCCCGGCTTTGGCGGTGAGCTGCAACTGATGCTGAGCCGCTTTGCCGCCGGAGCCAGCTCCGGCGCGCAGACCCTGACCCACGGCGGCGAACAAGGCGGCATGGTGTTGTGTGGCGAGCTGGAATTGTGGGTGGACGAACAACGCCATCACCTGCAGGCCGGCGACAGCTTCAGCTTCAACAGCAGCCGCCCACACCGCTACCGCAACCCCGGCACCATCGAAACCCAGGTGATGTGGGCTTATACCGTCAGCGACTAGGGCCTGTTAACACTATGTTTTCTGCGGCGCAGGCCCTGATAGGTTGTCAATGCAAGGCGGAGGGTGCAGCGCTTGGTGGCCCCAAGCGCAAATCCGACAACGCAGCAGTGGCAAGCTGGTCGGGCCTGCCCTGCGGGGCGGGTGTTGAGCGGCGCACTGCCTTGTCAAACCCCGCTGGCAGGGAATGCCCTGCGGCGCGCGGTTTTTCGCGCATTGCATCCCCTCAACATCCGCCGCCGTGAAAAAAATAGCGTTAACAGGCCCTAAGCCCCAGACCGCACTGCCACACAGGAGACGCCATGTTTGAATCCAGCGCGCATTACCCGCCCACCTGGTATGCAGCCACCAGCCAGGCTGAACAAATCGAACGCCCGCCGCTGCGACAGGATCTGGACGTGGACGTGCTGGTAGTGGGGGCCGGCTATACCGGCCTCTATACCGCGCACAATCTGGCCGATGCCGGAGTCAACGTGGCGGTGATCGAGGCCAGCCGGGTTGGCTGGGCGGCAAGCGGACGCAATGGCGGCCAGATCATTCTGGGCTTTTCCTGCGACATGCCGCCCATTGAAGCCGCGCTGGGGCTGGAGGCAGCACAGGAAATCTGGCAACTGCTGCGCGGTGCGGCTGCCGACATCCGCCACAAGATTGCCCAGCATCAGATCGACTGCGAACTGGCACAGGGCCATCTGTGGACCTCGGTGCTGTGGCAGCGCATCAAGCTGCTGTCGGAGTGGCAGGAGCATGCGGCCCGTCATTACGACTATCAGGCGCTGGAGTTCGTCCCGCGCAAGGATCTGGCGCAGCATGTCGGCTCGGAGCGCTATGTGGCGGGGCTGATCGACCATGAAGGCGGCCATTTTCACCCGCTCAAATACATTCTGGGGCTGGCACGTGCCGCCGAAGAAAAAGGCGTGGCCATCTTCGAACAGACCCGCGCTCTGTCCTATGCCACCACGGCGGATGGCTGCGAGGTGCAGACGGCACAGGGCAAGATCCGCTGCCGCAAACTGGTGCTGGCCACCAATGCCTATATCGACCAGCTGGACCCGGCGCTGGAACGCAAGATCATGCCGGTAGGCACCTATATGATCGCCACCGAACCGCTGCCCGAAGAGCTGGCACGCCAGCTGCTGCCCAGCAATATGGCGGTGTCCGACAACCAGTTCATCCTGGACTATTTCCGCCTGAGTGCCGACCGCAGCCTGTTGTTCGGTGGCAAATGCACCTATTCCGGCAACACCCCGGCCAATCTCACCGCCAGCATGCGCGCCGACCTGCTACGGGTATTTCCGCAGCTGGTGCCCTATCGCATCACCCATACCTGGGGCGGGCATATCGACATCACCGTGCCGCGCACCCCGGATTTCGGCTGCCGTGGCGACGTGTACTGGGCGCAAGGTTTTTCCGGCCATGGCGTGGTGCCCACCTGCGCGGCAGGCCGGGTACTGGCCAATGCCATTCTGGGCGATAGCCATCTGCTGCAGCAGTTCATGCGCCTGTCCACCCCCGACTTTCCCGGCGGCAAGTTGCTGCGCGTGCCACTGCAAGCGGCCGGCATGTTCTATTACCGCCTGCGCGACTACGCCATCCCCGGCCTGAGCTACTAAACCTGCCTGAAGCGGCTAACAAAAACCCTGCTGCTGCGGTGCGGCCAGGAGAGACAAGACAACACTGGGCGTTTTGTTAGCCACGCCAAACCCGGATTTCCCACCGTCAACAGGAGTTGCCCATGACCGCCCACCCCGGTTCACAAGCTGCCTACCAGTTGTTGAAGCACACCGCCCGCCAGGCGCTGGCCAGCGCACCGTACACCGGCCCACTGTGGCTGCTGGACCCGGCGCTGGTACGCCAGCAATACCTGGCACTGCAACAAGCCCTGCCGCGCGCCCGCATCCACTATGCAGTCAAGGCCAATCCGCATCCGGCCATCCTGCACACCCTGCAGACACTGGGCAGCGATTTCGAGATTGCCTCGGAGCAGGAGCTGGACAGCCTGCTGCAACTGGGTGTGGATGCCGCACGCATCCTGTACTCCAATCCGATCAAGGCCAGGCGCGCCATTCGCTACGCTTACCAGCATGGCGTGCGCTGGTTTGCCAGCGACAGCGTGGAAGAAACCCTGAAAATTGCCGCCGAAGCACCGGATGCCACCCAGTACCTGCGGCTGGAGGTGGACAACGACAGCAGCGACTACCCACTGGGCACCAAATTTGGTCTGGCCATTGCCGAAGTACCCGACCTGCTGGCGCAGGCGCGGCAACACGGCGTGGATATCGGCGGCGTGCACTTTCACGTGGGCAGCCAGTGTCGCGACCCGGCAGCCTGGCTGCGTGCCATCGATACGGTGTGGCCGGTGATGACCCTGCTGGGCGAACAAGGCTTCCGGCCACGCCTGCTGAATCTGGGGGGTGGCTTTCCCATCACCTATGACAAGCAAGCACCGGACATCGCCAGCATCGGCGCGGCGCTGATGCCACGGCTGGCGCAACTACCCGCCAACTGCGCAGTGGTGGTGGAACCCGGCCGTTACATGAGCGGCCCGGCAGGCCTGTTCATTTGCGAGGTGATCAATGTGCAGCGCAAGCACGGCAAGCGCTGGGTGTATGCCGATGCCGGCATGTTCAGCGGACTATACGAACTGATGGACGGCTTCCACTACCCGCTGGAACTGAATGGCGCGCCAGCCGGCCCCAGCGGCCAGGCCATCCTGGCAGGCCCCACCTGTGACAGCTGTGATGTGCTGAGTGAAGCCATGCCACTGCCGGATACGCTGCGTGAGGGGGATTTGCTGTGGTTCTATCACAGCGGTGTCTATACCCAGAATCTGGTGACTGCCTTCAACGGCATGCCGGCTCCGCGCGTGGTGGTGTGTCCGGAGCAATCGTGATGATAAGAGCCGGTTAACACGCATTTTGATGGTGGCGGGGCAGGCCCTAATCGGCCAGACCCGCCAGTAACTGGCGCAAGGGGCGTGGCAGCAAGGCATGCAGGCGCTGGCGCAAAACCGCTTCGCGCCGCTGCCACCACACCCCCAGCCCAACCACCGCCAGCCCCAGCAGACTGAGCGCCAGCGGAAACAGCAGGCTGTCGCGGAACACGCTATAGGCCAGATGGCCCAGATAAGCAGCAACACCCAGGCCACCCAGCACGGCGAGCACCCGCCGCGCCAGGGCCGTGCCACAGGCAATCAGCAGCAGGTTGACGCACAGATAGCCAAACTTGCCCAGTTCGCTGTCGCTGTCCAGCAAGGACAAGCCGCCCCAGAAGGCAAGACCGCCAAACAGATACAGCCAGAAGGCGTAATCGGGTTGGCGGCCACTGCGCACATCCACCCAGAAGGCCAGCCCGAGCATCAGCAAACCGAAATAGACCGACACCAGCCGCGACAAGGTCCAGTCGGCATAATCCAGCCCGGCCAGATAGGGGGCCAGATCCATGCTCATATACCATAGCGTCACGGCAACAGGCAGCATGATGAAGGGCAGTCGATACCGCCACAGCAACACCACACCACTGGCCAGCGTGGCCAGTTCCATCAGCATCCAGCGCCAGTCGATCAGCCGGTGGTAATCGCGATAAGGGGTGTCACCCGCCCACCAGCCCAGCGCATGCTGCGCACCGTACACAGCCAGTGGCGTCAAGCTGACGGCCAGCGCCAGCAGAATGCCGGCAGGCAAGGCCAGCTGCCGCCGCAGCAGTACGCGGCCCAGCCACAGGCTGCCGCTGCCATAGGCCAGGGCGATGCCGGTCAGTCCCCAGCCACCAAAACGCTCCCAGCCCAGGGTAATGAACAAGCTCATGGCGGCCAGCGCAATCAGGCCCCCCAGGTAATACAGCACATGGCTGGCCTGGAAACGCGGAACATGCTGATTCTGCACTGACAAAAAGCGCCACAATGCATCAGCTTGCTGCGATTCCAGCAAGCCCTGCTCCACGGCCTGCTGCAGTTGGCTGCGTTTGACGTGCATGGCGATCTCCCTGCTTAAGCTGGCGGCTCAACGTCCGCCGGACACATCCAGAATGCTGCCGGTGCAAAAGCTGGCGGCATCGGATAGCAGCCAGACAATGGCGGCAGCCACTTCCTGCGGCTGGCCGCCGCGCTGCATGGGCACGCCGGGCGCCAGCCGCGCCACGCGGCCGGCTTCGCCGCTGAGGGCGTGGATGCCGGTTTCGATCAGGCCGGGGCGCACCGCATTGACGCGGATGCCTTCGCCGGCCACTTCGCGCGCCAGGCCCAGCGTGAGGGTGTCAATGGCTCCCTTGCTGGCGGCGTAATCGATATATTCGCCGGCCGAGCCCAGCCGTGATGCCGCCGAAGACACATTGACGATGATACCGCCACGCCCACCATGACGGGTGGACATGCGGCGCACGGCCTCGCGGCAGCACAGCATCGGCCCCGCCACGTTCAGTTGCAGCATGTGCTGGATGCGTTCGGCACTGAAGCTGTCCAGCCGCCCCATGGGAGCGGTGGCACCGGCATTGTTGACCAGGCCATCGATGCGGCCAAAGCGGGCGGCTACGGCAGCAAACAGCTGGATGATCTGCGCCTCGTCCGACACATCAGCCTGAAAGGCCTCGGCCTCGCCGCCCTGGGCGCGGATGGCTGCCACCACTTGCTGCGCGGCCACCTCATCCTGCCGGTAATTCACCGCCACCTGCCAGCCGGCAGTGGCCGCTTGCACGGCGGTAGCCGCACCAATGCCACGGGAAGCACCGGTAATCAGCAGGGTCTGGCTCATATCAGGTTTGTCCTTCGCGCAGAAAGCGCTGGTACCAGCCCACGCGGGCGGTGCGGGCGGTGTCGAATGTGCTGGCCAGGCCGGCCTCGTCGCTGTCGGCGACCTGCGCGGTCAATGCCGCCAGCGCCTGGCGGTAGCGTTCCAGCTCGTCCAGCAGGGCCGAGCGGTTGGCCAGGGTAATGTCCTTCCACATTTCAGGATGGCTACCGGCAATGCGGGTGAAATCGCGAAAACCGGTGGCCGCGAAATCAAAGCAGCGCTCGGCATCCGGCTTGCCCGCCACCATGCCGACATAGGCAAAGGCCAGCAGATGCGGCAGGTGGCTGACCGTGGCAAACACGCTGTCGTGTTCGGCCGGACTCATGCGATGGATCACCGCACCACAAGCCTGCCACAGCGCGGCCACGGTATCGCAAGCGCCGCTGCTGCTTTCCGGCAAGGGGGTGAGCACCACCTTGCGTTTTTCATACAGGCCGTACTGGGCGGCAGCCGCGCCGGAAAGCTCAGAACCGGCAATGGGATGGGCCGGCACACAGCCAGCCAGATGATCCGCCAGATGCGTACGGAACAGCTCGGCCACATCGCCCTTGGTACTGCCGGCATCGCTGACGATGGCATGCGGCTGCAAATGCGGGGCCATGGCCTGCATCATGCGGCCCATCTGCCCCACCGGGCAGGCCAGCAAGACCATGTCGGCACGGCCGGCCACCGCGGCCAGATCCTGGCTGATTTCATCCACCACGCCCAGTTCCAGCGCGCGGGTCAGGTTGTCCAGCGTCCGGCCCACGCCGATCACATGCTGCACCTTGCCCGCCCGTTTCAGCGACAGCGCAAATGATCCACCGATCAGCCCGACCCCGACCACCACCAAGGTGGTAATACCCTGCTGCACCTGACTCCCCTTTCCTGCCCTGTTACCATCTGGCCCTGCCCCACCTGCGGCGGGCGAAAGGCCTATGATAAGCGATTTTGCGCCCGCGCCAAGCCTGCAAACCATAGAAGGAGCCGGCCATGTCCTGCACCGTGTATGTCTATTTCAAGATTGATCCGGCCAGCGGCCGCCAGTTGTTGCCGGCACTGCGCCAGATGCAGGCCGCACTGGCGGTCGATGGCATCCGCGCCAGCTTGCTGCGCCGCGCCGACGAAGCCGCAGCTGCGCCGGTACAGACCTGGATGGAGGTTTATCAGGGAGTGGAGGATGTGGCGCAGTTTCGCCAGCAGATGCAGCAGGCGCTAGCCTGTTTTGTCGGTGTGGAACAGATGCCGCCACGCCATCTGGAATGCTTTCAGCCGCTGGAGTGATCAGGCGGCACGGGCGCTAACGCCAGCCGGCAGCGACGCTAGACCGGCAGATTGAGCTGCTCGCCGGGGCGGGCCAGATGAAAACCCTGCACGAAGTCACAGCCGGCAGCGCGCGCGATATCCAGCTGCATGGCGCTTTCGATGCCCTCACCCACCACTTTGGCACCGTGCAGATGCAGGATGTCCACCAGCCGCGCCAGCTTGTCGCGCACACCGGGGCGCATCAGCGCGTGGCGCATCAACACCTTGTCCAGCTTGACGTAATCCGGCTCCAGCAGCCATACGCGCTCCAGATTGGATGCGCCCTGGCCGAAATCATCCAGTGCAATCTTGAAACCCAGGCTGCGGTAACGCTGTACCGCCTCGTACAAGCGCATGGGGTCGCTCACCGCGTCTTCCACCACTTCCAGACAGATCTGGCTGGTCGGAATCTGCAGATACTGCAGTACCTCGGCAAAGAACTGGCCATGGGTTTCGCTGACATTGACCAGATGCTGGGCATTCACATTCAGTGACAGCACCAGATCAGCCGGCGGGTGTTGCAGCAGGAAATTGAGCAGATGCAGACAGCGCAGCTGGCGATCAAGAAAAACCGAACGGCGTGGCGAGGTTTCGGCGGCAAACAGCACGGTAGGAATCAGCTGGCCACCAAAGCTGTCAGTCACCCGCGCCAGTGCTTCTACCGACCACAAGCGGGTTGCGCCATTGGCTTCCAGCGCATAAATCGGCTGGTACACCGAGCGGAAACGCCATTCTTCGTGCCGGCCGCGTACCCGGCCGGCCTGCAGGCTGAGCGCCTGCTGTTCGAACTGGTGTGCGTTCAACAACTGGTTGATATGCGCCAGATCACGCTCGATCGGCGCCAGTTGCGCAGGCTGGGCAAGGGCTTGCTGTTCCAGCAGGCTGGCTGCCACCATGCTGATTCTCCTTGGCGCAGCGTGAATGCACGCTGGTTTGACGCAGGGAAAGGACTCCCCGCAATGTGGCAGCCACTATAACCAGCCCCATTTAGCGCCAGAAATAATTTAATCAGCAAACCTTATGCAAAATTTATCTAAGAAGCCATCAGGAAACTGCAGGCTGCCAGTGCTGGCAGCCTGTCACCATCAGACTTGTTCAGCCAGCAGGGCTTGTAGCTGCCGGCAGCAGTCATGCGTTTGTATCAGCGGCTGACCATCGAGGCTGGCCACCGGCCACAGGCCGATCAGGCTGTTGGAGAGGAACACCTGCTCGGCTTGCCACAGCCGGGCCGGGGCGATGTCCGCCTCTTCCAACTGATAGCCCAGCTGCGGCGCATGGGCAAACAGCCAGTCGCGCAGCATGCCCTGTACGCCGTTCTGGTCCAGCCGGGGTGTGACGATGAGCTGCCCTTCCACCAGATAGACATTGCTCATGGTGGCTTCAATCAGCAAACCGCGCTGGTCCAGCATCAGCCCTTCATGCATGTCCGGGTCGCTCCATTCGGAACGGGCCAGTACGTTTTCCAGCCGGTTCAGGTGCTTGATGCCCGCCAGCAAGGGCTGACAGGACAGCCGGGTATCACACCAGCGCACATTCACCCCGTCACGGGCGCGCTCCAGCGGATAGCCCGCCCACGGAGTAACCGACACCATACGGGTGGGCTGGCAAGCAGCCGGCATGGCATAGCCGCGTGCGCCCACGCCACGGGTGAGCACGATCTTGGCCACGCCCAACTCCACTCCGCTGGCCAGCTGGCTGATTTCATCCAGCAGCAAGGCTTCATCCGGCAGCGGCAGTTTCAGCCGGGCCGCGTCGGCCAGCAGCCGCGGGTATTGCCAGGCCCACAGCCGCGGCTGGCCGTGGCGGATTTCGATGGTGCGATAGATGCCGTCGCCATAGGCCAGGCCACGGTCCAGTGCGGAAATCTGCTCGCCGGGCTGGCCGTTGATCAGCATGGCCATCAGGCTTGCTCCACGCCCAGCGCACGCAGCAGGCCACGCGCCTTGTGGCGGGTTTCCTGCAATTCGCGTTGCGGGTCAGAATCGGCCACGATGCCGCCACCGGCGCGGAAGCGCAGCTGCTGCCCTTCCTGCATGAAGGTACGGATCAGGATGTTCAGGTCCATGCTGCCATCGCGGTTGAGATAGCCCAGGCTGCCGGTATAGGCACGGCGTGCGCTGTTTTCCAGCTCGCGGATGATCTGCATGGTGCGTACTTTGGGGCAGCCGGTGATGGTGCCGCCGGGAAACAGGGCGCGGATGGTGTCCAGCGGCGAGACATCGTCACGCAGGCGGCCACGGATATTGGATTCGATGTGATGAACATAGGCGTAGCTTTCCACTGCCATCAGTTCGTTCACCTCTACCGTGCCGGGCTGGCTGATGCGGCCCAGATCGTTGCGCTCCAGGTCGATCAGCATCACATGCTCGGCCCGCTCCTTGACGCTGGAAATCAGCCGCTGCTTGAGCACGCCATCTTCGACGGGGTCGGGCGAGCGCGGATGGGTGCCGGCAATCGGCCGGGTATCTGCCCAGCCATCGCGTACCCGCACCAGCCGCTCCGGCGAGGAGCTGACAATCTGCGCGCTGCCAAAATCGGCCAGCGCGGAAAACGGTGCCGGGTTGGCCCGGCGCAGGGCAGCAAACAGGTCGGGGGCCTGTACTTCCGGCCCCAGTGCGGCCCGCCAGCCACGCGAAATGTTCACCTGGAACACATCGCCTTCGTAAATGTAGTTTTTCAGCCGCAGTACAGCGTCGGTATACCAGTGCGGCGAGTCTTCTTCCAGCGTCTGCAGGCTGACCGCTTGCGGCACAAAAGCAGGAATGCTGCGAACCAGCTCACCCAGCCGCTGCCAGTCGTCGGCGCTTTCCGCCACGATCCACGCAGTCTGCTCACGGCGGTTGATCAGAATGGCTGCCGGTACCCGCGCCATGGCGGCTAGTGGGAAACTGTCGGGCAGGGACTCGGCCACGCGTGGCTCGAACTGCGACAGCAAGTCGTAGCCCAGGTAGAGGAAATGCCCGCCGACAAAGGGCAGATGGTGTGGATTGTCCACCGCTTGCGGCTGAAACTGGCGCAGGGCCTCGACCAAGGCCTCGCCCTCACCAGCGTGGTACAGCGTGGTGCTGTGGGCGGCAAACAGCATGTCCCAGCCCTGCTCGCCGGAGGACATCAAGAGATAGGGGAAGTCAGCGCGACGGGCGGCATGCAGGGCCAGCAGGTCGGGCAGGAAGTCGAGTCGTTCGGTGAACATGCCAGATCCGGAAAGGCGGCATGAAGACGCCGCACAAATAAGAAAACCGCCGCGAGTGTATCGCAGCGGTTCGGGCTGTCAATCCATTTGCGCGCTGCACCGCAGTATGCGGCACGGCGCGCCAGGCATTACATGCGCTTGAATATCAGCGTGCCGTTGGTACCACCAAAGCCAAACGAGTTGGAAATGGCGATATCGATGTGCATGTCACGCGCGGTATTGGCCACGTAGTCCAGATCGCAACCGGATTCCACATCCTGCTCGTGCAGGTTGATGGTGGGTGGCGACACCTGGTTGTAAACAGCCAGGATGGAGTAAATGGCTTCCACACCACCAGCGCCACCCAGCAAGTGGCCGGTCATCGACTTGGTCGAATTCACCACCAGCTTTTTGGCGTGGTCACCAAAGGCGATTTTCAGCGCATTGGTTTCGTTGGCATCACCCAGCGGAGTGGAAGTACCGTGCGCATTCACATACTGCACCTGGTCCGGATTGATCCGGGCATCGCGCAGTGCATTCTGCACGCCGCGGGCCGGGCCTTCCGCACTCGGAGCGGTGATGTGGTGGGCATCGGAGCTCATGCCGAAGCCGATCAGCTCGGCATAGATACGCGCACCACGCTTGACCGCGTGCTCGTACTCTTCCAGCACCAGCACGCCGGCACCTTCGCCCATCACAAAGCCGTCGCGGCCCTTGTCCCAGGGACGGGACGCGGTTTCCGGATCGTCATTGCGGGTGGACAGCGCCTTCATGGCGGCAAAACCGCCCATGCCCAGCTTGGAGATGGCACCTTCGGCACCGCCGGCCACCATCACGTCGGCGTCGCCATACTGAATCATCCGTGCCGCATCACCGATGCAATGCGCACCGGTGGTGCAGGCAGACACGATGCCATACGACGGGCCTTGATAGCCCTTCAGGATGGATACGTGGCCGGCGATCAGGTTGATCAGCGAACCCGGAATGAAGAAGGGGCCGATCTTGCGGGCACCGCCCTGCTGTACCGCTACACCGGTTTCCTCGATCAGCGGCAGGCCGCCGATACCGGAACCGATGTTGACGCCAACGCGGGTCTTGTCCAGATCGGCAACATCGTCCAGACCGGAATCGGCTACCGCTTGCAGCGCTGCTGCAATGCCGTAGTGGATGAACAGGTCGGAGCGACGGGCTTCCTTGGGCGAGATATACGCGCTGATGTCGAAGTCTTTGACTTCGCCGGCGATCTGGCAGTTGAGCTCGCTGGCATCAAAACGGGTTACTTTGCCGATGCCGCTCTTGCCGGCCAACAGATTGGCCCAGCCGGTAACGACATCATTGCCGACCGGGGAAATGTGTCCCAGACCGGTTACTACAACTCTGCGTTTGGACACGAAGAATCTCCGTGAGAGGTGGGAGGCAGTCTCCCGATGATCCCACAAGGTCTGTTTGATCATTATTACAATCAAACGGGCGTTTGGAATCCTCTATAACAAAAGAACCTCTGCTGGCGAGCCAAGGCCGCACCGCGCAGAGGTCCTGTACAGGCCTGAAAATATTACTTGTTCAGGTGGGCGGTAACGTAATCCACGGCTTGCTGAACAGTGGTGATCTTTTCAGCTTCTTCGTCCGGGATTTCGCACTCGAACTCTTCTTCCAGAGCCATTACCAGCTCAACGGTGTCGAGGGAGTCAGCGCCCAGATCATCAACGAAGGACGATTCGATCTTGACTTCAGCTTCGTTTACGCCCAGTTGTTCGGCAACGATCTTTTTAACGCGCGCTTCGATGTTTTCCATTTGTCTAAACCCTTGACCTTTCTGATTCGGGATAACAAAACCCGTGTATTCTACAAAAAAAAATTAGAGCAGCCCACCTAAATCTTGTCTTTTGTTCGACAAGCTAGTTCAGGGCATGAACATGCCACCATTTACATGCAGTGTCTGACCGGTGATATAGGCTGCGCGGTCGGATGCCAGGAAGGATGTTGCATCGGCAATATCCTTGGCATCGCCCAGACGGCCCAGGGCAATTTGCCCCACCAGCGCCTCGCGCTGCGCTTCCGGCAGCGCGCGGGTCATGTCGGTATCGATGAAGCCCGGTGCCACGCAGTTGACCGTGATATTGCGGCTGCCAACTTCGCGTGCCATGGACTTGGTGAAGCCCATGATACCGGCTTTGGCTGCCGCATAGTTAGTCTGACCTGCATTGCCGGTGGCACCCACCACCGAGGCGATGTTGATGATACGGCCCCAGCGGGCCTTCATCATGCCGCGCAGCACGGCCTTGGATGCCTTGAACACCGACTTGAGGTTGGTGTCCATGATGGCATCCCAGTCGTCGTCCTTCATGCGCATCAACAGGCCATCGCGGGTGATACCAGCGTTGTTGACCAGAATGGCCACGCCGCCGAATTCCTTGTCGATGGCATCCACCAGCGCTTCGATGGCACCGTCTTCGGTCACGTTCAGCACGCGACCGGCACCACCGGCAGCCGCCAGGCGTTCGTTGATGGCAGCAGCACCGGCTTCCGAGGTAGCAGTGCCGATGACAATGGCGCCCTCGGCTTGCAGCGCATCGGCAATGGCTGCGCCAATGCCGCGCGAAGCGCCGGTGACCAGGGCTACTTTGCCTTGCAGACTCATTTCGGATGTCTCCTTGTTATGGGCGTCAGCACGCGGCGGGCCGACTGGCGACCCGCCACGGATATCATTGCAGTTCGGCCTTGGCCGTTTCCAGCGCAGCAGTGTCGGTCAGCGCCAGGCATTTGACGTTGCCGTCAATGCGCTTGGCCAGACCTGCCAGCACCTTGCCCGGGCCACATTCGGCCATGGTGACGATGCCGTCGCCAGCCAGCTTCTGGATGGTTTCGGTCCAGCGCACCGGGCTGTACAGCTGACGCACCAGTGCATCACGGATGTCGGCGGCGTCGCTGTAGCTGACGACGTCGGCATTGTGCAGCACCGGAATGGCCGGGGGATTGATGTGTACTTGCAGCAGCGCTTCAGCCAGCTGCATGCCGGCCGGCTTCATCAGCGCACAGTGCGAAGGCACCGACACCGGCAGCGGCAGCGCACGCTTGGCACCACGGGCCTTGCAGGCTTCCATGGCGCGCTCGACGGCCGCCTTGGAGCCGGCAATCACCACCTGGCCCGGCGAATTGTAATTGACGGCTTCCACCACCTCGCCATTGGCCGCCTCAGCACACGCAGCGCGCACTTCGTCATCGGACAGGTTGAGGATGGCCGCCATGGCCCCCTGCCCGGCCGGTACGGCGTTCTGCATGGCTTCGGCGCGCAGGCGCACCAGCTTGACGGCTTCGGCAAACGGCAGCGCTCCGGCAGCCACCAGTGCGGTGTATTCACCCAGGCTGTGTCCGGCCACCACCGACGGCTGCTGACCGCCTACTTCCTGCCAGGCCAGATAAGTGGCCACACCGGCAGCCAGCATGATGGGCTGGGTATTGACGGTGGCATTGATGGCCTCGGCGGAATCCGCCTGCAACATGGCCCACAGGTCCACGCCCAGCGCGGTGGAGGCTTCTTCGAAGGTGTGCTTGACGACCGGCAGGTCGGCAAAGCCATCCATCATTTTCAGGCTTTGCGAGCCCTGACCGGGAAAGAGAAAGGCAAACGCCATAGACAGTCTCCGCAAATACGACGGAATAATAATCGACGGAAGAATGCGGCAAACCAGACCATTCTGCCAAGCACTCAGATCAAACGCCCATGCAAATGGGCGTTATCTCATGCCAGGCAGCGCATGGCCGTGACCGGCCTTCCGTCGCGAAGAATCAGTACTTCAGCAGCACGGCACCCCAGGCAAAGCCACCGCCAATCCCTTCCAGCAGAATGGTCTGGCCACGCTGGATGCGACCATCACGCACCGCGTGATCCAGCGCCAGCGGAATGGAGGCAGCCGAGGTATTACCCTGTTGCGGCAATGTCACGATCACCCGCTCCATCGACATGCCCAGGTGTCTGGCCGTGGATTCGATGATGCGCAGATTGGCCTGGTGCGGCACCAGCCAGTCGACTTGCGCCTTGTCCACGCCAGCCTCGGCCAGGGTGGTGGCAGCAATCTCGGACAAGGCCTTGACCGCAAACTTGAATACCGCCGGGCCGTCCATGTGCAAGAAGGGAATGCCCTGGATCTTGCCACCGGAAATCTGCGCCGGGGTATTGAGGATGTCCTTGTAGCGGCCATCGGAGGCCAGCTTGGCATGCAGGATGCCCGGCTCGTCCGATGCGCCCAGCACGACCGCGCCCGCACCATCGCCAAACAGCACGCAGGTACGGCGGTCTTCCCAGTCCATCACGCGCGACATCACTTCGGCACCGACCACCAGCACCTTGCTGGCCATGCCGCCCTTGATGTAGTTGTGCGCGGTAGTGAGGGCAAACATGAAGCCGGCACACACCGCCTGCACGTCGAAGGCAGCACAACCGTGAATACCCAGCTTTTCCTGCAACAGGCAGGCGGTGCTGGGGAAAATCATGTCAGGCGTGGTAGTGGCGACGATGATCAGATCGATCTCGCCCTTGTCGATGCCAGCGCTCTGGATCGCCGCCTCGGCGGCTTTCAGGGCCAGATCACTGGTGGTTTCTTCATCGGACACGATGTGGCGGGCGTGAATGCCAGTGCGCGAAACAATCCATTCGTCACTGGTTTCCACGCGCTCGGCCAGCATCGCATTCGTGAGCACATTGGATGGCAGATAACTGCCAGTGCCTAGAATGCGGGAATGGGCCATGTATTAATCAGTTCGCTTCCGGCTCGGGCTGCTTGAGGTTGTTTAATTGGTGTGCAACCCGGTCGGTAATATGACCAATCACGTCGGAGCCGGCTTCCTCGCAAGCCTGTTCCAGCGCGAAACGGAATCCTACGGCATCAGTTCCGCCATGGCTTTTCACCACGATGCCGCGCAGGCCCAGCAGGCTGGCACCATTGTAGCGACGCGGATCGACGCGGTTGCGGAAATGCTTGAGCACCGGCATGGCAGCCAGCGCGCACAGGCGGGTCCACCAGTTACGGGTGAATTCCTGCCGCAGGAAGTAGGCAATCATGTGCGCCAGCCCCTCGGCTGATTTGAGCGCCACATTGCCGGTAAAACCGTCGCAGACTACCACATCTACCGTGCCTTTGTAGACGTCGTTGCCTTCGACATTACCGATGAAATTCAGCTCGGACTGGCGCAGGTATTCGCCGGCGCGCTTGACGCTGTCGTTACCCTTGATGTCTTCCGAACCGATATTGAGCAGCCCGACACGGGGATTGGCATTGCCGGTAATGCTGGATACCAGCTCCGAACCCATGATGCCGAACTGCAAGAGTTGTTCTGAGGTGCAATCGACGTTGGCGCCCAGGTCCAGCATGCAGGTGCTGCCCTTGACTGACGGCATCATCTTGGCGATGGCCGGTCGTTCGATGCCCGGAATGGTTTTGAGGACAAAGCGTGCGGTTGCCATCAGTGCGCCGGTATTGCCGGCAGACACGGCAGCTTGCGCTTCGCCTTCCTTGACCAGATTGATCGCCACCCGCATCGACGAGTCTTTCTTGTTTTTCAGGGCCAGTTGCGGCGACTCGTCCATGCCTACCACTTGCGTGGCATGACGGATATGGACGCGCGAACGCGCAACACCCTGATGGCGGGACAATTCAGCCTCGATGGCTGCCTGGTCT
Source organism: Aquitalea aquatilis (assembly GCF_005155025.1). NCBI lineage: Bacteria > Pseudomonadati > Pseudomonadota > Betaproteobacteria > Neisseriales > Chromobacteriaceae > Aquitalea > Aquitalea aquatilis. The sequence goes on from NZ_CP039731.1 coordinate 4,263,266, forward strand.
CCGACAAGAATCAGATGGGCGTTGGGATGGTCTTGCAGGAATTGGATCGATGCTGGGACGGTGACCTTGAGGCCAACGTCACCGCCCATTGCATCAACCGCGACGGTGATAGTCATCAACGTGTACGGTAGTGAAACCTACCTGTTTTTATGAAGGTAAGTATTGGGTGAAAAAGGACGAATTATTCGCCTTTGGTCTTAACGACCTTGCGACCACGGTAGAAGCCGTTCGGGCTGATGTGGTGACGCAGGTGGGTTTCACCGGTCGTCGGCTCGCTAGCCAGCGACGGAGCGGTCAGAAAATCGTGTGCACGATGCATGCCGCGCTTGGACGGGGACTTTTTGTTCTGTTGAACAGCCATGTTCGACTCCTAGGAAAATCGCGTGTATTGATAATTCAAGACTTGGAGATCTTCAACGTGGCCAGCACCGCAAACGGATTGGGCTTGTCAGCCTTGGCACGCGTCAGAGCTTCCGAACCGCATTCGTCGTGTTTCGTCGAGTGCGGCAAGCCCATGATGATTTCGTCTTCGATCATTGCCACCACATCAAGCTCTTCCAGGGCGAGAATGGCGTCCAGCGTTTCGTCCAGTTCTACGGCTTCATCCAGCTTTTCCTGCCGGGTGAACAGGGTCACCACCACATCGGTGGCTACCTGGTAAGGCATGGCTTCCAGACAACGCTGGCAGCTTACCATTACGTCTGCATTCACCCGGAGGCGAAGGGACAAACGGGACGAACCATCACGAAAACCTTCCACGGTGTATTCCACCGTACCGGAGGTATCGGACAGGTCGCTGTGCACACGCTCGTCAAGTGCGCTGACGGGCATTTTGCCGGTCATTTCGCGGCCCTCACGGGCGAACTTGAGCGGGTCGATCAAAATCGGGTTAGACATAAACCCAGCATGATATAATCTGCCCCCCTGATTTGTCAAAATAATCAAGCAATACCATCATGCAGATCATACTGGCTTCCACCTCCCGCTATCGTCAGGAAATCATCAGTCGGCTGGGCCTTCCCTTTGAGGCCGTCGCTCCCGTTTGTGACGAAACGCCCCTGCCCGGCGAAACCGCACTGGACACCGCAGTACGCCTGGCGCGCAGCAAGGCCCAGTCGCTGGCTACCCGCTACCCTGCGGCCTTGATCATCGGCTCCGATCAGGTAGCCTTGCTCGACGGCCAGCAGATCGGCAAGCCCGGCTCCTTTGAAAAAGGTGTGGCCATGCTGCAGTGGATGAGCGGCCGTACCGTGGTGTTTCACTCGGCACTGGCGCTGTACAACAGTGCCAGCGGCCACCTGCAGGAAACCGTGGGCATGACCCGTGTCACCTTGCGCCAACTCACCGAACAGCAGATCCGCAACTATCTGACCCGTGAGCCGGATGCCCTGCACTGCGCCGGCAGCGCCAAGAGCGAGGGCCTGGGCGGCGCGCTGTTGCAAAAAGTGGAATCGGACGACCCCAGTGCCCTGATCGGCGTGCCTCTATTCGACCTGATCAGCATGCTGAACGCCGAAGGCGTGGAGATACTGCAATGAGCGGAACCCTGTTTCTGATTCCCGCCCCGCTGGGCGATGAAAGCATCGCCTGGCTGCCGGCAGCCGAGGCGGCCAAAGTGCTGCATATCCGCCACTTTGTGGTGGAGGCTGAAAAAACCGCGCGCAAGCACCTGAAAGCACTGGGGGTCAGCACGCCGATCCGCGAGCTGGCCATGAGCACGCTCAACGAACATACCAAACCCGGCGATGTGGCCGCCCTGCTCGCTCCCTTGCTGGCGGGCGAAGATGTGGGCCTGATCTCCGAGGCTGGCTGCCCGGCAGTGGCCGACCCCGGCGCACAGCTGGTGGCACTGGCGCATGAGCGCGGCATCCGCGTCGCGCCGCTGATCGGCCCCTCGTCCATTTTGCTGGCACTGATGGCCTCGGGGGCCAATGGCCAGTGTTTTGCCTTCCACGGCTATCTGCCGGTGGATGCCACCGAAAAGGCCAAGCTGGTGAAGGAGCTGGAACAACGCTCGCGCCAGCGCAATGAGACCCAGGTATTTATCGAAACGCCTTACCGCAATAATGCCTTGCTACAACAATTGCGCGAAACGCTGGCTCCGGCCACCCGGCTGGCAGTGGCTTGCGATCTGACCCTGCCCAGTGAAACCATTGTCAGCCGCCTGGTGAAAGACTGGCCGCAAGCTGCGCCAGACTTCCACAAGCGCCCGGCCATTTTCATTCTGCACGCTGCCTGAAAGGCCACGCCATGCCCAAGCTGCCGCCGCTGATCCACTCGCTGCTGGATACCGACCTGTACAAGTTCACCATGCTGCAGGCGATTCTGCACCAGTTTCCGGCGGCTTACGGGCAATATGAATTCCGCTGCCGCAACCAGCCGGACTTCCCGCTGGCCCAGCTGCACCAGGAACTGGAAGCGCAGCTGGACTGGTTATGCCAACTACAGTTCACCCAGCCGGAGCTGGCCTATCTGCGCAGCCTGCGGTTCATCAAGAGCGATTTTGTTGATTATCTGGAACTGTTCCACCTGCAGCGCCGCTTTATCAAGGTGAGCTGCCAGGGCGATGCGCTGAGCATTCATATCGAAGGCCCGCTGGTGCAGGCCATGTTCTTTGAAATCTTCGTGCTGGCCATTGTCAACGAGCTGTATTTCCGCCGGCTGGACACCCCGCAGGCGCGCGAAGAAGGTCAGCGCCGGCTGGACGCCAAGATTGCTACCCTGCTGCGCTTCGAAGCCGAAGAAAGCGCCCAGCAGCGCTTCCCCTTGCTGATTTCAGACTTCGGCACCCGCCGCCGCTTCAGCCGCGAGTGGCAGCAACAGGTGGTGGAACAACTCAATGCCGCCCTGCCCAAGGTGTTTCGCGGCACCAGTAACGTGTGGCTGGCATGGAAACTGGGCATCACCCCCATCGGCACCATGGCACACGAATTTTTCCAGGCCTTTCAGGCATTGGGCGTGCGCCTGCGCGATTTTCAGAATGCGGCACTGGAAGCCTGGGTACAGGAATACCGCGGCGACCTGGGCATCGCGCTCACCGACGTGGTGTGCATGGATGCCTTTCTGGCCGATTTCGACCTGTACTTTGCCAAGCTGTTCGACGGCCTGCGCCACGACAGTGGCGACCCGCAGGAATGGGCGGACAAGGCCATTGCCCACTACCGCAAGCTGCGCATCGACCCGGCCACCAAGATGCTCACCTTCAGCGATGGCCTGAGCGTGGACAAGGCGCTGGCACTGCACCGCCGCTACAGCCCGCACATCCAGGTGAGCTTTGGTATCGGCACCCACTTTACCAATGACATGGGGCTGGAGCCGCTGCAGATCGTGCTGAAACTGGTGAGCTGCAATGGCCAGCCGGTGGCCAAGCTGTCGGACAGCCCTGGCAAGACCATGTGCAGCGACCAGACCTTCCTCGCCTATCTGCGCCAGGTATTCAAGGTGGCGCAACCGGACTGAGCCTTCGTTCGCTAGATCATCAACAGGTTTCAGCCGCCAGCCAGTACAGCCCGTAGCGACTGCCCGGCCTCGGCCGGCAGCCGCGCTCCGGCCAGCGCCACGGTACGCTCGCCCAGCGCCCGGTACACTGCTTGCATGTCGGCAGGCAAGGCTGCCAGATGCCGCGCCACGGTAGCCACATCCCCCCGCACAATCGGCCCGGTCAGCGCCGCCTGCGGCCCCATGCTCAGCGCATTGGCCAGACTGCCCTGCATCAGCGGCCCCAGCAGGGCTGGCAACAGCTGCTCGCCCACACCGCCTTGCAAGGCCAGCTGGCGGGCCAGTTCAGTCAGCGTAACCAGATAATTGGATGCCACCGACAAGGCCGCGTGATACGCCGCCTTGCCACCGGGGGCCAGCGCAAACGGCCGCGCACCGATGGCGGCGGCAAAATCCTGCAGCGCCACACAAGCCGCCGCATCGCCCTCCAGCGCACACAAGGTGCCGGCAAATTGTTCGACCGCCCGGGCCGGGTCGGCAAAGGAAAATGCCGGATGCAGGCTGGCAACACTGGCCCCCGCCGCACGTAGCGGCGCCAGCACCTCGGCTTCGGCCGCGCCACTGGCATGGAACACCACGCTACCGGACCGCACCGCGCCACTGGCCAGCAGGGCTTGCGCCACACCGGCAATGGCGTCGTCCGGTACCGACAGCAGCAGCAGATCCGCCGCCGCCAGATCTTTCAGCGCATCCACAGCACGCCCCTGGCCAATAAATGACACCGCCTCCCGTGCCGACTCATGGCTGCGCGCCAGGCAATCCACCACCCGACAAGCCCCACTAACCACCGCCAGGCGGCCCAGGGTACGGCCCACACGTCCGGCTCCGATGATGTTCAGACTCTGCATTCCAGACTCTTTCTTGACAGTCACAACGGCATGGCAGACCATGCCGCTACAATAATTTTGCTTAACAGCATTTTACTCGCCACTACCGCACTCTCGGGGAGCCAGAGCCATGAAGCTGGTGATTTTCCTTGGCGTCATCGCCGTCATCCTGTTTTATTTCATCACCCTGTACAACGCGCTGGTCAATCTCAAGCATGCCGTGGCGCGTAGCTGGGCCAATATCGACGTGCTGCTCAAACAGCGCCACGACGAATTGCCCAAGCTGGTGGAAGTGTGCAAGCAGTATGCCCAGTTCGAGCAGCAAACCCTCAGCCGCGTGATGGAAGCCCGTTCGGCAGTGGCGCAATATGCCCAAAGCCGCAATATGGAAGGGCTGGGCCACGAGGAAGGCAAGCTGCGCGGCTTGATCGGCCAGGTGCTGGCCGTGGCGGAAGCCTACCCCGAACTCAAGGCCGACCAGCAGTTTAGCCATTTGTCCGAGCGCATCAGCCAGCTGGAAGACCATATTGCCGACCGGCGCGAACTGTACAACGACGCCGTCAACCTCAACAACGTGCGCATCGAGCAATTTCCCGATGTGCTGATCGCCCGCCTGTTCAATTTTCCCACCGCCCGCGCCCTGCAGTTTTCCGCAGCGGAAAAGCGCGATGTCGACCTGCGCCAGCTGTTTCAGCGGGACTAAACCATGTTGTGGCTCAGTTCGCACTGGACTCGCAGCGGCTGGGCCGCTTTCAGCCTCTACCCCCTGCTGGCTTTCATCGGATTCAAGCTCGGCCTGCCTTCTTTCCTGCATGGCGTACTGCCCGCGCTGCTGGCCTGCGGGCTGATCGGCTGGTGGCTGAATTATCGCCGCTACCGGCTGATTGCCGACACGCCAACCGCCCATGCCGCTTCTGCGGCGCTGGGTCATGTGGAATTGTGCGGCGTCGCCCGCAATCACCCACTGGCGGCCAATTACAGCCCTTACTCCGGCCGCCGCTGCGTCTGGTATCGCTGCTGGCGTTATCACAATGACCGGCGCGGGCTGAATGGAGGCAGCACGCTGGATCCCTTTGAGCGCAGCAATGGCCTGGCATCGCTGCCGGAAAACTCCGAGCTTTCCTTCCTGCTGCTGGATGGCAAACAGGAGGTCATCATCAACCCGGAAGGGGCAGAGGTGATTGCGCCGCACCGTGAAAGCTGGCAGGAAGGCAATGAAACGCTGGTAGAGGAATGGATAGCAGAAGGCGACCCGCTCTACGTGCTGGGCCAGCTGCAAAGCCACGGCGGCAGCCGGCCGGATCAACACAGCTTCCGCCAGGATGTCGGCGCCAAGCTGGCCGAATGGAAACAAGACCAGCCCGCCCTGCTACGCCGCCACGACCTGGACGGCGATGGCAAGATCAGCGAGCAGGAATGGCTGCTGGTGCGAGCAGCAGCTGAACGCGAGGTGCGACAAAACTACCAGCAACTGGCCAGCACACCGCCCACCTTGCATATTGGCAAGCCGGATGACGGCAAGCCCTACCTGATCAACACCCTGCCTCCCCGGCAGGTGGCGCGCAGTTATCGCCTGCGCGCCTGGCTGCATGCGCTGGCAGCCCTGCTCAGCTTTATCGCCTGGCTGTACAGCGGCCTGTCCGCTTAGCCGCAGCCCACACCATTGCCACGGCTGCGCAGACTTTCACTGCGACGAGTGCATGACAAAGCAATTCCACCTATCATTAGCCAGCCTGCATACCCCGCAGCCACAAGAGCGCCACAGCGCCGGGAGACACGCATGATCCGCCTGATTTATTCCAGCGCCCTTAACCCCGCCTATGCCGTGCAGGAGCTGCACGGCCTGCTGGCCACCTACCGGGCGCGCAACCAGCGCATGGGCATCAACAGCCTGCTGCTGCTGATGAACAAGGATTTCCTGCAAATGCTGGAAGGCGAGGAAGCCGCCGTAGATGAGCTGTATGAATTCATCCAGCACGACCAGCACCACCTGCAGCTCACCCTACTGTCACGCGAAACGGTGAGCGAGCCCAGCTTTGCCAATCAGCCGCTGGTCTTCGTCGATACCGAAGAACTGGCACACAAGCTGGGCCACCCGGTGCACCTGAGCAATATCGCGCCGCACGGCGAGCTGGATCACGCCGAACGCGCCAAGCGCTTTGTGCAGGAGTTCATCAATGGCAAGTGGCACCACCATCTGCCCAATGGCCAGAACCCTCAGGTGGTGCACCGGCGCTGATCCTGCGCGCAAGAAAAAAGGCTGCCGGATGGCAGCCTTTTTTTATCGGCAGATCACGCTTACAAGGCAGCAGCCTGCAGCGCCTGATCCACGTCGGCCAGGATGTCGTCGATATGTTCGATGCCGATGGACAGGCGAATCAGCTCGGGACGGACGCCGGCCTTAAGCTGCTCTTCCGGCGACAGCTGTCGGTGAGTGGTGGAGGCCGGATGGCAGGCCAGGCTCTTGGCATCGCCGATATTGACCAGACGGGTCACCAGTTGCAGGGCATCGATAAAGCGGCCACCGGCCTCGATGCCACCCTTGATGCCGAAGGACAGAATGCCCGACGCGCGGCCACCCATATACTTGTCCACCAGCGGCTTGCTGGGGCTGCCCGGCAACGCACCATACTCCACCCACTCCACCGCCGGGTGGGCCTGCAGGCGCTCGGCCACCTTGAGCGCGTTGTCGCAGATGCGGTCCAGCCGCAGCGCCAGGGTTTCGATGCCCTGCAGGATGAGGAAGGCATTGAACGGCGAAATGGCCGCGCCCATATTGCGCAGCGGCACCACGCGGGCGCGGGCGATATAGGCCGCCGGCCCCAGCACCTCGACATAATTCACACCGTGGTAGCTGACATCCGGCGTATTCAGGCGCACAAAGCGCTCTTTGTGCTCACCCCAGGGGAATTTGCCGGAATCAACAATGATGCCGCCGATGCTGGTGCCGTGGCCACCCAGATACTTGGTGAGGCTGTGTACCACGATGTCGGCACCATGCTCGAAGGGGCGGCACAGATAAGGCGACGGCACAGTGTTGTCGACGATCAGCGGCAGGCCGTGCTTGTGGGCTTCTTCGGCAAAGGCGGCAAAGTCCACCACATTGCCCAGCGGATTGCCCACCGACTCGCAGAACACCGCCTTGGTCTTGCCATCGACCAGCTTGCTGATGGAGGCCGGGTCTTTGTAATCGATGAAGCGCACTTCAATGCCCAGCTGCGGGAAAGTGTGGGCAAACAGATTGTAAGTACCGCCATACAGGGTGCTGGTGGCAATGATGTTGTCGCCGGCTTCGGCAATGGTCTGGATGGCATAGCTGATGGCCGCCATGCCGGAGGCCACCGCCAGCGCGCCGATGCCGCCTTCCAGCGCCGCTACGCGCTTTTCCAGCACATCGGTGGTGGGGTTCATGATGCGGGTGTAGATATTGCCCTGCACCTTGAGGTCGAACAGGTCGGCACCGTGCTGGGTGCTGTCAAAGGCATAGCTGGTGGTCTGATACAGCGGAACGGCCACCGCCTTGGTGGTGGGGTCCGGGCTGTAGCCGCCGTGCACGGCCAGTGTTTCCAGTTTCATCTTCTTCTCTCCTGTGGCTTTGCGCCTGTTGCATATCGGCCTAACCATACCGGCAGCAGGGATGGAAGCCAAGCCGGATTTCCTGCAAAGCTTATGAATTTCCGGCACAGAAAAACAAATGGCCAGTCAAAGACTGGCCATGCCCGGCAACACTCACCACAGGAAGGGGCTAGACGGCAGGCAGCGCCTGCACCGGAGCCATGCTGGCCAGCACCCGCTCGAAGGGCTGACGGAAACGGCTGGACACATAGGGGGCCAGGAAATACAGCAGGCTCAGGCAACCCTCGCGGGCCACTACCTGCGCCTCCTGCGGACAGCGGGCGATGTCAGGCCGGGCAATCCAGCCGGTTTGCAACAGCTGGAAATTGCGCGCGAGGAAACCGATCTGCACGTCGTCACCTTCCAGCATGCCCTGGTCACGCAGCTTGAAGAACAGCTTTTCCACGCCACGGCTGATCAGCCCGGCCTCGATCTTGCTGTAGCTTTCCCGCAGCGACTGATTGACCGAAAACAGGCTGGAAATGCTCTGAGGGATGAAACGGAAGGTCCACAGGTGGCGCAATACCTTTTCCAGCAGCGACACCAGGCCTTCGATCGAGGCGTTCACGCTCAACTCACCGGCGGCATTGAGATAATCGGCCATCCCCTTGGAGTAGCGCCGGTACAGCTCGTTGATGATGTCTTCCTTGCAGGCAAAGTGGTAGTACAGATTGCCGGTGCTGATATTCAGATAGCGCGCGATGTGATTGGTGGTAACGCTGCGCTCGCCCTGCTGGTTGAACAGCTGCAGGCTGGCTTCGACAATGCGGTCAAAGGTTGGACTTTTGCTTTCTTTACGGCTCATGGCAGGTTCTTCCCGGTGCGCGGAACCCCGGGACAGACTGTTCCCGGCACCCGCTGCGTCTGTGATCGACAAACACCCGCGTATGATACCGCAAGCCAGCCGCTACCAGCACCTGCTTCGCGGTCGGCAAGGTGTGCTAGCAATAGAAAAAGGCAGCATTACGCTGCCTTTTTCTGTCTGCGCATATGCCTACTGCACACTCACCGTACCGAAATTGACGCGACCGAAGGGGTTGGCGACAAAGCCGGCCACTTCCTTGCGCTCCAGCACATAAGCAGTGGGGTGGGCCAGCGGTAGCCACAAGGCCTGATCGCTGATCTGCTTTTGCGCTTGCTGGTAAAGCTTGCTGCGCTGGGCGAAATCGCTGGTTTTCTTGCCGTCGCTAATCAGCTTGTCCAGTTTCGGGTTGCAGTAGCGGGCGAAGTTGGTGCCAGACTGTACCGCCGCGCAGGAAAACTGCGGGGTGAGGAAATTGTCCGGGTCGCCATTGTCCCCAGCCCAGCCCATGAACAGCAGATCATGCTCGCCAGCCTTGCCACGCTTGATCAGTTCGCCCCACTCGATCACCTTGATCTGCGCCCGGATGCCAACCTTGGCCAGATCGGCCTGCAGCAGTTCCGCCCCGGCCTTGGGGTTGGGATTGAGCGTGCTGCCACTTGGCCTTACCCAGATGGTGGTGTCAAAACCATTGGCAAAACCAGCCTGTGCCAGCAGTTTTTTCGCCCGTGCCAGGTCTTGCGGATAAGGCTTGATGGCCTTGTTATAGCTCCAGGTATTGGGCGGGTAAGGCAGGGTGGCGGCGGTGGCGGTGCCATCGAACACGGTTTTCAGATAGGTGTTTTTGTCAAAAGCCAGATTGACCGCCTGGCGCACCAGTACGTTGTCAAAGGGCTTGTGCTGGCTGTTGATGGCGACGAAGGCCGTCATGAAGGCAGGCGTTTCCAGCACGCGGATCTTGCTGTCGTCCTTCACTGCCAGCACATCCTGCGGCTTCGCTGACAGGGCCAGCTGACACTCGCCGGCTTTCAGCTTTTGCACCCGTACCGTGGCGTCCGGGGTAATGGCATAGACCAGTGCCGACACCTTGGGCTTGGCGCCCCAGTAAGCCGGATTGGGCTGGTAGCGCACCACGCTGTCTTTCTGGAAGCTGCGCAGCACGAACGGCCCGGTGCCGATGGGCTTGCTGTTCAGCTCGGCCTGTTTGCCCGCGGCCAGCAGCTGGCCGGCATACTCGGCAGAGTAGATGGAGGCAAAACCCATGCTGAGCGTGGACAGGAAGGTGGACTCGGGGTAGTTCAGCTCGAAACGCACGGTGTTGTCGTCCAGCTTACTGACCGCCTTGATCAGCTTGGGCAGCTGCATGGACTGGGCATGCGGGTAGCCATTGGCCGCCGTCTTGTACCAGGGGTGCTCGGGGTTGAGCATGCGCTGGAAGGTAAACACCACGTCGTCGGCATTGAGCTTGCGCGTGGGTTTGAAATAGTCGGTACTGTGAAACGCCACGCCCGGGCGCAGCTTGAAAGTGTAGCTGAGGCCGTCCGGGCTCACCTGCCAGGCCAAAGCCAGCCCAGGCTGCAGTTTGCGGCTGGCCGCATCGTATTCCACCAGCCGGTTCATCAGCACATCGGCCGAGGCATTGGTGGTCACCAGCGAGTTGTACTGCACCACGTCGAAGCCTTCCGGATTGGCATCGGTACAGACGGTAAGCGGTTTGGCGGCCAGCGCCAGCGGGCTGGCCAGCGTCAGGGCCAGCGCGAGGGTTCGCAGAGTCATGTTGGTCTCCATGCGGGGGAAGGCCGCTATGCTGCGGGGCCCCGCCTGGACATCAGCTTAAGGGAAGATGCGGCAAAATCAAATGACGCATTCCCGCTAAGCTTATTCACCATCGTCATCAGACCGGGGCGGTGCTGTGCTCCAGCAATTCGTTGAAGTGCGGCAGCGATAGTGGCCGGCTGCACAGATAGCCCTGATACTGCTGGCAACCCTGCTGGCGCAGCCAGTCCAGCTGAGCGTGGTTTTCCACGCCTTCGGCCACCATATTCAGCGAGAGAATCCGACACAAGCTGGTGATGAGCTCCGGAATCGCCGAGCTTTGTGGCAAACCGGAAATAAAGGAACGGTCGATTTTCAGGGTGTTGAGGGGATAGTTCTGCAAATAGGCCAGATTGGAATAGCCGGTGCCAAAATCATCGATGGCGATGGCAAAACCCATGGTGCGCAAGCTGGCCAGCGTATCCAGCGTGTTCTGGTCATGCGCCAGCAGCAGCGATTCGGTAATTTCCAGTTCGATGGCCGCAGCACGACAGGTACTGGCTTGCAGAATCTGCTGCAAGGCATCCGGCAGCGCCGGATCACCAAACTGGCTGGCCGACAGATTGACCGACACCTGCAACACCCTGCCCTGCGCTTCCCAGCTGGCCAGTTGAGTGGCGACCTGCGCCAGTATCTGGCGGTCCAGCTCGCGGATCAGGCCACTTTCCTCGCAGGCCGGGATGAAACTGTCGGGAAACAACAGGCCGCGCTCAGGATGCCGCCAGCGCGCCAGCGCCTCGGCCCCAACAATTTGGCCATTGAAGCAATCCACCCGTGGCTGGTAGAAGGCTTCGAATTCGCCGTTTTCCAGGCCGCGGCGGATTTCATACTCCAGGGCGAGGCGGGTGCGCGCCCGAGCGTCCATCGCCTGATCATAGAACTGGATGCCGTTGCGGCCGGCATCCTTGGCGCTATACATGGCCAGATCGGCATGCCGCATATGGCCCTGGATATCCTCGGCCCCATCCTGGCACAGGCTGATGCCAACCGAAGCCGTTAGCCGGACCTCCTGTCCGCGCAACCATAGCGGCCGCGCCAGCGCCTCGACAATGGCAGCGGCCAGCGTGGCGGCCTGTTCCTGCACTTGCGGCGCGCACAGCAGCACCAGGAACTCATCCCCGCCCTGCCGTGCCAGTTGCTGTTGCGGGGTCAGCAGCGATTTCAGCCGCTCGCCCATCTGCACCAGCAGCAGGTCGCCAAAGGCATGGCCCAGGCTGTCATTGATATTCTTGAAACGGTCCAGATCGATACACAGCAAGGCCGCTTGCCAGCCCTGGCGCTTGGCCTGCTGCAGTAGCGTGGGGTAACTCTGCAACACGAAATTGCGGTTGGGCAGGCCAGTCAGGGTGTCGTGCATGGCCAGGTAACGGGCGCGGGCTTCGGCATCATTCAGCTCGCTGACATCCACCTCGCTGATCAGCACGGCGTCTTCGCCGGACACCGCATCGCGACAATGGCGTGCCGACACTTCGTGCCAGCGCTCGCCATGGCGGGTCATCACCTGGGCGACCAGCCGCCCCTTGCCCTGCTGTTGCAATTGCAGCTGTAACAGTTCGCGGTCGGCAGCATGAATCAGATGCGCCTGCCAGCACTCGGCAGGATCGACCACTTTCTCACGCGCGGCCGGATTGCGGTACAAGGCCGGGCCATCCGTCTGATAAAGGGTGATCAGCACCGGCAAGTGCAATAGCGCCTCGGCGCTGCGCAGGGTATTCGGGTCGGCCTGCAATTCGCCCAGTGCCTCACACAGCATCATCATGCGGCCCTGATGCCGCAGACCGGTGAACACCACTTGCAGGCTGCGCGGCTTGCCATTGGGGTAGAGCGTCCACGATTCGGAAAACTCCATCTCGAAACGCTCGAAGTCACTCTGATACTGACGCAGCCGGCGGGCTACCGACTCGGACATGTCGCAGCCCATATCGCGCTCGCGCAGTTCATCCAGGCTGCTGGCATCCCATACCTTGAGTGCTGCCGCATTGGCCCAGAACACCCGCTGCTGGTCGATATCGAACACCCATACCGGATGCCGCAGCCGTGCCAGCAAGGCAAAGCGTGCCATCGTTTCTTCAGTAAGCTGTGTTAGCTCGTGCAGCATAGCGACTTTCAACCTGGCCCAAACATGAATATTGCCGTCGCGTTCATTTCACCCTCCCCGGCAGTGGAAGGACGGCTATTCTAGCAACCATCCGCCATGCGACTGCTGTTTTTTAAGACCTGCCCTTAAAATAAATCTCGCTTCTTTAACATTTATTTGCTCACCATCGAAATACCTTCATGACAAACAACTGATGCAGATTAACGAATCCAGCGCATAGAGCATTTGCTCCAGAACAAAACAAGCTGTTAATCATGGAAAAACCTGCGCCGTTGCCGGCCCACCCACAAAAAAACCCCGCAAGCGCGGGGTTTTTGCAGAAGCGGCGGGCGGTGACCCGGACGGCTGGCTTACAGATAGCTGTCGGTGCTGGGGCAGCTGCACACCAGGTTGCGGTCACCGTACACATCGTCGATACGGTTCACGCTCGGCCAGAACTTGTTTTCCAGCACGTACGGCAGCGGGAACAGGCCGGTTTCGCGGCTGTACGGACGCTCCCAGTCGCCAGCGATATCGGCCTTGCTGTGCGGTGCATTGCGCAGCGGGTTGTTGTCCGCCGGCCATGTGCCGTTTTGTACCTGGTCGATTTCCTGACGGATGGCGGTCATGGCGGCGATGAAGCGGTCCAGTTCGGCCTTGGGCTCGGATTCGGTCGGCTCGATCATCAGCGTGCCCGGCACCGGGAAGCTCATGGTCGGCGCGTGGAAGCCGTAGTCCATCAGGCGCTTGGCCACATCCACCTCGGTCACGCCACTGGCGGCCTTGAGCGGGCGCAGGTCGATGATGCACTCGTGCGCCACGCGGCCATTGGCACCGGTGTACAGCACCGGGAAGTGCTCGCCCAGCTTCTTGGCCATGTAGTTGGCCGACAGCAAGGCGTTTTCGGTGGCTGCCTTCATTCCCTCGGCACCCATCATGCGGATATACATGAAGGAGATGGGCAGGATGGAAGCAGAGCCAAACGGCGCAGCGGAAACCGCAGTCTGCCCGGCAAGCGCACCCGGCACTTCAGCCACTACATGGTTGGCCATGAACGGTGCCAGATGCGCCTTCAGGCCGATGGGGCCCATGCCCGGGCCGCCACCGCCGTGCGGGATGCAGAAGGTTTTGTGCAAATTCATGTGCGACACGTCGGCACCGATATCGGCCGGGCGGCACAGGCCGACCTGGGCGTTCAGGTTGGCACCATCCATATACACCTGGCCACCGTGGCTGTGGATGATGTCGCAGATTTCGCGGATCGGCTGTTCGAACACACCGTGGGTGGACGGGTAGGTAATCATCAGCGCGGCCAGATTGGCCGAGTGCTGTTCGGCCTTGGCCTTGAGGTCGGCCACGTCGACGTTGCCGGACTCGTCACACTTCACCACCACCACCTGCATATTCATCATCTGCGCGGTAGCCGGGTTGGTACCGTGGGCAGATTGCGGAATCAGGCAGATATTGCGTTGAGCTTCGCCACGCGCTTCGTGGTAACGGCTGATGGCCAGCAGGCCGGCGTACTCGCCCTGCGCGCCGGAGTTGGGCTGCATGGAGATGGCGTCAAAACCGGTGATGGCTTTCAGCTGGGTTTGCAGGTCGTCGATCAGTTGCAGATAACCGGCAGCCTGATCGCGCGGGGCAAACGGGTGCATATTGGCGAATTCCGGCCAGGTGATGGGAATCATCTCGCTGGTGGCATTCAGCTTCATGGTGCAGCTGCCCAGCGAAATCATCGAGTGATTCATCGCCAGGTCGCGGTTTTCCAGCTTCTTCAGGTAGCGCAGCATCTCGTGCTCGCTGTGGTGGGTGTTGAACACCGGATGAGTGAAGAAGGCGGACTCACGCTTGAGGCCAGCCGGGATGGCATCGGCAGCGGCAGCATCCAGCGCGGCGATGTCGGCATCCTTGCCGGTAAACAGTTTGATCAGCGCGGCCAGATCAGCCTCGGTAGCCGCTTCGTGGAAGGCGACGCCCAATACGGTGGCGGACACGCGACGCAGGTTGTAACCGGCAGCCAGCGCCGCAGCGTAGATGGCGTCGGCATTGGCCGCTTCCACCTGTACCGTGTCGTAGAAGCGGTCGAATACCAGCTTGCCACCGGCACTCTTCACCGCATGGGCGAAGATGGCGGCCAGACGGTGGATGCGGCTGGCAATGCGCTGCACGCCTTCGGCACCGTGGTACACCGCGTACATGCCGGCGATATTGGCCAGCAGTACCTGGCTGGTACAGATATTGGAGTTGGCCTTTTCGCGGCGGATGTGCTGCTCGCGGGTTTGCAGTGCCATGCGCAGCGCGGTCTTGCCCTTGGCATCCACCGAAACACCGATGATACGGCCCGGGGCCGAGCGCTTCATCTCGTCCTTGAAGGCAAAGTAGGCAGCGTGCGGGCCACCGTAGCCCATCGGCACGCCAAAGCGCTGGGTATTGCCAATGGCCACGTCGGCACCCATTTCTGCCGGCGACTTCAGCGCCACCAGCGCCATGATGTCAGCAGCCACCACGGCTACCCCACCCTTGGCCTTGATGGCGGCAATGTAGGGGGTCAGGTCGAACAGGTCGCCCGCTTCACCCGGATACTGGAACAGCGCGCCAAAGTAGTCGCCATTACCGGCCTGTTCCGGATGGCCGGAAACCAGCTCGAAACCGAAATACTTGGCACGGGTCTTCATCACATCCAGCGTTTGCGGCAGTACGCGGCTGTCGACAAAGAACTGCTCGGACTTGCTCTTGGACACACGGCGCGCCATGGCCATGGCTTCGGCGGCGGCGGTGGCTTCATCCAGCAGCGAGGCATTGGCCATTTCCAGCCCGGTCAGGTCCATTACCATTTGCTGGTAGTTGAGCAGCGCTTCCAGGCGACCCTGGGCGATTTCCGCCTGATACGGGGTGTAAGCGGTGTACCAGCCCGGGTTTTCCAGCACATTGCGCAGGATGACGGTGGGAGTCAGCACCGGGTAGTAACCCAGGCCGATAAAGGATTTGTTGACGATGTTGCGGCTGGCCACATCTTTCAGCGCGGCCAGGGCTTCGGCTTCCGGCACCGGGGACGGCAGGTCCAGCGGGCGGTTCAGGCGAATGTCGGCCGGCAGGGTCTGGGCGACCAGATCATCCAGCGAGGCAGCACCGATTTCGGCCAGCATGTCGCTGCGCTCGGCATCGGAAGGCCCGATGTGGCGGGCAATGAATTCGTTGCGATTAAACAGGGAAGCAAGTGTCATGGGGGTGTCCGGTAATGAAGAGCTGTACCTGAGAATCCATTCAAGATCTCGCGAGCTAGAGCGAGACAAGGCGAAAACGATCGATAAAAAATGGGGAAGCGGAATTTACATAGCGTAAATGCGCATTCCGTAAATCTTTTTAACACCGTATCGCCCCATATCTATTAGCCCAGCAGATATTGAGCAAGTTCTGAAAGTGAAAAAGCCCCGCGATGGTGTGCATCACGAGGCTTTTTTACCGTGCGATCAGGCGCCGATTTCCTTGGCGTAGCCAGCAGCATCCAAGAGGCTGTCCAGATCAGCGGCATTGGCCGGCTTGATCTTGAAGAACCAGCCAGCGGCATAGGGCTCGCTGTTGGCCAGCTCGGGGGCGGCTTCCAGTTCGGCATTCACTTCCAGGATTTCACCGGCAATCGGAGCGTACACATCGGAAGCGGCTTTCACCGATTCCACTACGCCGGCTTGCTCTTCAGCAGCCAGCTGCGCGCCCACTTTCGGCAGCTCGACAAACACGATGTCGCCCAGCAGCTCTTGTGCGTGTTCGGTAATGCCCACGGTTACGGAACCGTCAGCTTCCAGACGCAGCCATTCGTGGCTGGCAACGTATTTCAGGTCGGCAGGAATGCTCATTTGACTCTATCTCCACTAAGTATGCGATGTCGGTGCGGGCAGCCGCTGGCCGCCCGAGCCAGTGTTCAGTTGAAAACTTTCTTGCCGTTGCGCACGAACGGCATCTTCACCACGCGGACAGCGGTGAGCGTACCACGCAAATCCACCTGCGCGCTGTCGCCGGTTGCGGCCGGGACACGGGCAATGGCAATGGAATGCTTGAGGGTGGGCGAGAAGGTGCCGCTGGTGATGATGCCCTCACCCACGCCCTCTACCACCACTTTCTGACCTTCACGCAGCACGCCACGGCCTTCCAGCACCAGGCCAACCTGCTTCATCGGCACACCGGCGGCTTTCTGGGCTTCCAGCGCCTTGCGGCCGATGAAATCGCGGCTGGCCGGTTCCCAGGCAATGGTCCAGCCCATGCCGGCCTGCAGCGGCGACACGGTTTCGTCCATATCGTGGCCGTACAGGTTCATGCCGGCTTCCAGACGCAGGGTATCGCGTGCGCCAAGACCGATGGGGGCTACGCCGGCGGCAACGAGTTCATTGAAGAAGTTGATGGCTTCGCCGGCCGGAATCATGATTTCCAGACCGTCTTCCCCGGTATAGCCGGTACGGGCAAAGAACCAGTCGCCTGCAGGCAAGCCCTGGAATACCTTGAGTGATTGAATGGCATCGGCCAGTTGCGACTTGACCGCACAGACCTTGGCAATGGCAGTGGGGCCTTGCACGGCCAGCATGGCCAGATCGCGGCGGACATTGAGGGAAACATCAAAACCGGCCTTGTGGCTATCCATCCAGGCCAGGTCTTTGTCGGTGGTGCCGGCATTGACCACCATGCGGTAGCCATAGGAAGTCAGGTAGACAATCAGGTCGTCCACCACGGTGCCCTGTTCGGTCAGCATGCCGGAATACAGGGCCTTGCCTTCGAAGGGCAGCTTGGCCACATCGTTGGCGATCAGTTGTTGCAGCCAGGCTTTGGCGTCGCTGCCGCTGATGTCGATCACGGTCATGTGGGACACATCGAACATGCCGGCGTCGCTGCGCACGATCTCATGTTCCTTCAGCTGGGAGCCATAATGGATGGGCATTTCCCAACCGGCGAAATCAACCATCTTGGCGCCGGCGGCGACATGAGCGTCAAACAGGGGGGTACGTTTCGGGGCCGTCATCTGTGCGTCCTTGCAAAGGGGGTGTTTTGCCTGTCTTGTACAACACCCCTCTGTCCTGACACCTGAGATTTTCCGGCGGGCGTTTTCAGCCGCCGTTAGCCCCTTCGGTGGCTACCTCGATGGGCAGCGCTCTCCAGAGTAAAGCAGATACGTGATATCCGATGATGCAGTCCTTTTGCCTGAGCGATTGCGGGTGCGCTTGCGCCTTCGGCGGCGGTCTTGCTGACCGCTCTCTCCTGCATGATGCGGCGATTATCGTTGCAGAAACAGGCAAAGGCAAGCCGAGAATATCTTCAGACAAAGCGATTTATCCTGTTGTTTCTGCTTAATTTTCAATATCGAAAATTTACGAAAAATAAAATTGTCACAATATATTCGTTAACAATCATCGTTTCGTGACAAGCACAAACAAGGGCTGCCATGGCAGCCCTTGTGCACTACACGTAAAACGCCTGATGCCAGGCGCGCCGCCGCAGACAGTACAAGCAGTACGGCAAGGCGGCGCAACGCAGCAGCAGGTGTTTTAGCGCCCTAGCTCAGTACCACTCGGTCCCGGTCTTCTCGGTCGAGATGATGGTGCCGGCTTCGCCCTTCACGATCTTCTCGATGTCTTCCAGCGCGCCAATCACCGCACGCTTGCCGGTCAGACGGGCAAACTCGCAGGCGGCTTCCACTTTCGGACCCATCGAGCCGGCGGCAAAGCCCAGCTTGTCCATTTCGTCCGGGTGGGCGTGACGGATGGCCTTGGCTTCCGGGGTGCCCCAACCAACAAACACGCTCTTCACGTCGGTGGCGATGACGAAGTAGTCTGCGTCCACTTCACGGGCCAGCAGGGCCGAGGCCAGGTCTTTGTCAATCACGGCTTCCACGCCCACCAGCTTGTCGCCCTGGTACATGGTGGGGATGCCACCGCCGCCAGCGGCAATCACTACGGCGCCTTTTTCGATCAGCCATTTGATCGGGCGCATTTCGAAGATGCGCTTCGGTTTCGGGCTCGGCACCACGCGGCGGTAGTAGTCGCCATCGGCTTTCACGGTCCAGCCGTGGCTGGCGGCCATGGCTTCGGCTTCTTCCTTGCTGTACACCGGGCCAACAAACTTGGTCGGGTTCTGGAAGGCCGGGTCGGCTGCGTCCACTTCGGTCTGGGTCAGAATGGTGGCCAGCGGCACTTCGAACGGCAGGACATTGCCCAGTTCCTGTTCGATCATGTAGCCGATCATGCCTTCGGTCTGCGCACCCAGTACGTCCAGCGGATACGGAGTGACCTTGCCATCGACGTGGCGGGCATAGGCGTCGTTTTGCAGGCCCAACAGGCCTACTTGCGGGCCGTTGCCGTGGCACATCACCAGGTTGTGGCCCAGGCGGGTGACGGCGGCCAGTTGTTCGGCGGCCACTTTGACGTTGGCGCGTTGGTTGTCAGCGGTCATGGCTTCGCCACGACGTTGCAGGGCATTGCCGCCCAGGGCTACGACGACTCGCATGGTGTTTCCTTTCCTGCCCCGCCCCGCTGTGCTTGGGGTGGCGGCGTTGACGGCCTGCTTGGGCAGTCCATCTGATTTTTGATGTGGTGGCCGGTCTGCCCGAGGGAAGACGGGGCCGGGATGGGGGTGAGATCCGGCTGAGTGAGGGGGGGCCGGATCTCGGGCCACTCCACGGCTTCAGGGGTGTGCCGTCGCGGAGGGTAAAACGGTGTGGCTGTCAGACTTCAATGACTGGCAATCCGGTAGGGCTTTGCTACCTTGCCCATTCCGCTGTCGCTGAAGACTGATTCCACTCTGGCGAGGCAGCAAAGCCAGCGTAGCGCCTGCTGCCAGGCGCGCCGCCGCAGACAGTACAGGTCGTACGGCAAGGCGGCGCAACAACGCAGCAGGGCTTTGCCACCTTGCCCATTCCGAGGTGGCTGGCGAGCGAGCCACAGCAGGCCGGTGAGCGCCGCAGCACAGCTGCCGCAGTGGACATCAAGTCCATGAGGACAGCGCGCAGCGCCGACCACCGGGATGCAAAGGCGCAGCCGTCAGACGCCCGGAATTCAGTCACCCAGGGTGGCGACCAGGATGGCCTTGATCGTGTGCATGCGGTTCTCTGCTTGCTCGAAGGCAATGCAGGCTTCGCTCTCGAACACGTCTTCGGTCACTTCAATGCCATTGGACAGGTCCGGGTATTGCGCGGCAATTTCCTTGCCTACCTTGGTTTCGCTGTTGTGGTAGGCCGGCAGGCAGTGCATGAACTTCACTTGCGGGTTCTGTGCAGCAGCCATCAGCGCGGCATTCACTTGGTAAGGCTTCAGCAGGCGGATACGTTCGGCCCAGACTTCGGCCGGTTCGCCCATCGATACCCACACGTCGGTGTGGATGAAGTCGGTGCCCTTGACGGCTTCGGCGGCATCTTCGGTCAGGGTGATGCGGGCACCGGTCTTGGCGGCGATTTCACGGCATTCGGCTACCAGCTCGTCGGTCGGCCACAGGTGTTTCGGGGCGCCGATGCGCACGTCCATGCCCAGCTTGCTGCCGATTACCAGCAGGGAGTTGCCCATATTGTTGCGGGCGTCACCCAGGTAGGTGTAGCTGATTTGCGAGATCGGCTTGTCGCTGTTTTCCCACATGGTCAGCACGTCGGCCAGCATCTGGGTGGGGTGCCATTCGTCGGTCAGGCCGTTGTAAACCGGTACGCCGGCGAATTTAGCCAGTTCGTTCTCGACCATCTCTTGGTCGAAACCACGGTATTCGATGGCGTCATACATGCGGCCCAGTACGCGGGCGGTGTCTTTCATCGATTCCTTGATACCGATCTGCGAGCCGGACGGTCCGAGGTAGGTAACGTTGGCGCCCTGGTCGTAGCAGGCCACTTCGAAAGCACAGCGGGTACGGGTGGAGGTCTTTTCAAAGATCAGGGCGATGTTCTTGCCCTTCAGGTGTTGCTGTTCGGTGCCGGTGTACTTGGCGCGTTTCAGGTCGCGGGCCAGATCGAGCATGTAGCGGATTTCGCGCGGGGTGAAGTCCAGCATGCGGAGGAAATTGCGGTTGCGCAGATTGAAAGCCATGGTAACACTCCTTGTTTCGGTGCCGGGTGGCGGGCTTGGGCCAACGCCACCGGGCGATATTGATGTGCTTGGTTTGCTGCTGGTGCAGCGACTTAGATCTTCACTTCGTCACGGATGATCGGGCAGGTCATGCAGTGACCACCGCCACGGCCACGGCCCAGTTCGGAGGCCGGAATCTCGATCACTTCCACACCGTGCTGACGCATCAGCTTGTTGGTATGGGTGTTGCGGTCGTAGGCCACCACCACGCGGCGATCCAGTGCCACCACGTTGTTGCCGTCATCCCATTGTTCGCGTTCGCGCTGGTAGGCATCGCCAGCGGTCTGGATGATGTGCACTTCTTTCAGGCCCAGTGCCTGACGGACCACTTCGGTGAAGGCCACGCCTTCGTGACGTTCGAAGCGGATTTCGCCTTCCTTGTCACCGGCATAGATGCTGGTGCAGACGATTTCGTTGACCACGTCCGGGAACACCGACAGCAGGTCGATATCCAGGAAGCTGAACACGGTGTCCAGGTGCATGGCAGCACGCGACTTGGGCATCTGGCAGGCGATGACGCGGGTGGCGCCGCCTTCCTTGCCCAGCACGCTCTTGGCCACTTGCACCACGGCTTGCGGGCTGGTGCGTTCGCCCATGCCGATGAGCACCACGCCGTTGCCGATTGGCATCACATCGCCGCCTTCCAGCGTGGCCGGGCCGTGGTTCTTGTCACAGTCGCCCCACCATACTTTCACCTTGCCGGCGAAGTACGGATGGTGCTGGTAGATGGATTGCAGGATCAGGGTTTCCTGACGGCGAGCCGGCCAGTACATCGGGTTCAGCGTCACGCCTTCATAGATCCAGCAGGACGGGTCGCGCTGGAACAGGCTGTTCGGAATCGGCGGGATGACGAATTCGGACTGGTCCAGATAGCCGCCGAACAGGCCTTTCGGGTCAAACGGCAGTTCAAACTTGGCAATACCACCGATCAGATGTTCGGCCAGTTGGGTAGACGGCATTTCGTCCAGCCAGCTGCGCAGGTCGGTCAGCATGCCGATCCCCACATTGTCGGCCTTGACCTTGCGGTCCAGCAGCCAGCTACGGGCGGCCTTGTCGTCCAGCACTTGGGCCAGGGCGTCGTGGGCTTCGATCACGTGGATGCCGCGCGCACGCATTTGCTCAACCATGAAGGCGTGGTCTTTTTGGGCGCGTTCAACCCAGATCACGTCATCGAACAGCAGGTCGTGGCAGTTGTCGGGGGTGAGACGTTTGTGGGCCAGGCCCGGACGGCACACCATCACGCTACGCAGCTTGCCGCATTCGGAATGAACACCAAATTTGCCGGTCATGATGAATCCTTTCAGATAAGTAATCGTATAAACCTTTTTCCGTACACTCCCTTCCTTGCGGAAAGGAGTGAAAAGCAAAAGGCTGGCTTCAGTTTTCGGTCTCGTAACGTTCTTTGATTTGCCAGACATACACAGGCAAACCCAGCATCAGCAGCAAAATCCCCCACATCACAATCTCGGCACCAGCACCAAACAGTGCCCATACCGCGTAAAGAAAGCCCGTGGTGGAAAAGATCAGTGGCGCGGTGAAATCACGCCGGGTGTATTTGCCCTTGTTCATCAACATGATGGCCAGCAGCGCCATCGAGCAGAAGGCATAGGGCAGCAAGGTGGTGGCCGTGGCCAGCAGGATGATGAATTCAAAAATCTTCACCCCACCCTCCCCGCCGGCGTATTTCATCGCCAGCAGCACGGTAACCAGGCCGCTGGACAACAACAGGCCAAACAGTGGCACGCCCTGGCGGTTGGTCTGGCCGAAGCGGCGGGGAAACAACTGGTCCTTGGCGGCGGCATGCGGGACATGCGCCTGCATCAGGCTCCAGCCATTGAGTGCGCCAAAGCAGGACACTACCGCACCCAGCCCCACCACCCAGTAGGCCCAGTCGCCCCACATCAGGCGGGCGGCATCGGCAAACGGGGCTTGCGAGTTGGCCAGCATGGCTGGCGACATCACCCCCATCAGCGACACCGTGGACAGGATGTACAGCACGGTGGCCAGCAGGGTGCCGATGACGGTGGCCCGCGGTATGGTCTTGCTCGGGTTCACCACATCGCCAGCGGGTACCGAGGCGGACTCCAGCCCCAGAAACGCCCACAAGGTGAGCGCCATGGTGGCGGAAACCGAACTCATCAAAGGCTTGCCGTGCGGGTTGAACACCAGGTTTTCCGGCTGCATGTAAAAGAAGCCGATAAAGGTGACGGCGGCCAATGGCAACAGCTTGAGCAGTGTTGTCACGATGGCTACCAACCCGGAACTGCGTGCGCCCCGGCTGTTAATCCAGGTAACGGTCCAGATCAGGCCGATGGAAAATGCAGCGGCCAGCAAGTTGTCATGCCCCAGTTGCGGGAAGAAAACCTGCATATAGCTGGTGGCGGCCACCGCCAGTGCGGCGTTGCCTGCCCACAGGGCTATCCAGTAACCCCAGGCGATCCAGAAGCCGGCGAAGTCGCCAAAGCCGGCATGGATATAGGCATAAGGGCCACCCTCTTTGGGAATCATGGCGGAGAGCCGGGCAAACACCAGCGCCAAACAAATGGCACCAGCCGAAGTAATTGCCCAGCCAATTAGGGACATCCCCCCATAGGGGGCGAGAGAAGCGGGAAGCAGGAATACACCGGAACCGATCATATTACCCACCACCAGTGCGGTACACATCCACACGCCCAGTGCCGCTTTTTTTACATTGGTCTCGCTCATGGTCTTGTCTCCATCGAGGCCGAAAATCGAAGCTGTTAAAGAACGTGTTCTGTATGAGCTTCACTATATTAGTATTTAATTATTTTGTAAATGTATTATTTTCGCATATGTAATTCCATGTCGCTGTTTTGAAAATGGCCGGCAAAACTGATCTGTGCAGATACCGGACGGAAACACCAGAAACGCTACTGCCTATTACGATGTAGGTTGTTTAACAGACAAACTCCATGTGATAAATCAAATAGATAATCCGCAAGAATGACAAGCCAGCACGGAGCAGCAGGAAAAACCACGGCAAGCAGCGCCTTGCATGCAACACCGCAGGCCATCGCGGCCGCTACATGGTCAACATGCCGATGGCGATATGCCCGACAGAAGGCGAGCATGACAGGAAACAGGCTGGGGGGTTGCGCTTACAACTGACAGGGGCCAGCCGGCACGCGCGACAGCGACCAGTTGGCCTTGGCCCACTGCCACAATTCGGCCGCGCTCTGGCATTCGGCAGGCGGAACATGACCCAGCCGGCACAGCGCCACACGCAGCTCGCGGCTGACATCGGCGGCATGAATGGCCGGGGCCAGCGTTTGCTTGGATAGCTTCTCGCCCGCCGCATTCACCAGCAAGGGCAGATGGCAGTAAGTGGGCGTGGGCAGCCCCAGGCTGCGCTGCACATGGATCTGCCGTGGTGTGGACACCAGCAGGTCGGCGCCGCGCACGATATCGCTCATGCCCTGCGCGGCATCGTCTACCACCACCGCCAGTTGGTAGGCCCAGTAGCCATCGGCCCGCAGCAGGACAAAATCGCCAATATCGCGCGGCAGCTGCTGCTGATACGGCCCTTGCAGGCGATCAACAAAGCCCACCTCCGGCTCATCCACCCGCAAGCGCCAGGCATGGCTGTCGCGTTGGCTGCGACAGCCGGCCCGACACCAGCCGGGATAGACATAACCATCCACACCACGCCGGGCGACACTGGTGATTTCCTTGCGCGAACACGTGCAGGGATAAACCAGCCCGGCCTCGATCAGCTGCTGCAAGGCCGCCTGATACAGCCCATGCCGCTGGCTCTGGTACACCACTTCGCCATCCCACTCAAAACCAAAAGCCTCCAGCGTGCGCAGGATGTCGTCGGCAGCGCCGGCCACTTCGCGCGGCGGGTCCAGGTCTTCCATGCGCACCCACCATTCGCCGCCACGGCGGTGTGCTTCCAGATAACTGCCAACGGCGGTCATCAGGGAGCCGGCATGCAGCAAGCCGGTGGGACTGGGGGCAAAACGGCCACGATAGGGAATGCTTGGCATGACAAAAGGTTTCGGCGATGAGAATGCAGATTGCGCCACAATGCGCTGTTTTTTGGTTGATAATACTTGAGCGTATTACTCGGAAATAATCCATCCACCGGCAAGGCTGCCGGCAGCATCCTGCGGCATGCCCGGGACACCCTGCGGCAGCAGATTGTCCATTATCAGGAGGAATCAAACGTGGCCTACGTTGTAACCGATGCCTGCGTCAAATGCAAATACACCGACTGCGTGGATGTCTGCCCGGTGGACTGCTTTCATGAGGGGCCGAACTTTCTCGCCATCGATCCTGAGGAGTGCATAGATTGCACGCTGTGCGTGGCGGAATGCCCGGTATCGGCCATTTATGCCGAAGACGATGTGCCAGCCGAACAGGTGGTGTACATCCGGCTGAACGCCGAGTTGTCCCAGCAATGGCCGGTATTGTCGCAAAGCAAGCCGCCACTGCCCGACCATGCCGACTGGGCAGAGGTGACCAACAAGCTGCCCCATCTGCAGCGCGACTGAATCAGATGAACAGGTCGATATCGCCGCTGGGCTGGGAGGCAGTCTGGCGGTCCAGCCGCTGCCGGTAAGCCGCTTCCTTCGATACCAGAGTGCGGCTGCCCTTGAGCTTGCGCACCAGTACCCGGCCCTCGTCCGGAAAGAAAAACACCTTGCGGGCAAAGCTGCCCAGCAAGTCTTCCGCCAGCACCGGAATCTGCTCGCTGCGCAGATAGGCGCGGATGAATTCGCTGTTCTGTTCGCCGATATTCACCACCGACATGCCCTCCAGCACATTGCCGGCACCAAATACCTTGGCCTCCAGCCGGTGGCGCTGCGCCCCCAGCTTTTGCATGTCGGTGATCAGCAACTCCATGGCATTGACGCCAAAACGCGCGGGCACACTGGTCTGGCTATGCCAGTCACTGCCTTGCGGCAGCAGGAAGTGATTCATGCCATGCACCCGTGCGTGGCGGTCCATCAGGCAGACGGCGACACAGGAGCCCAGCAGCGTGGTCAGCATCAGCGGCTGGCGGGTGGCGAAGTACTCGCCCGGCAATATCTTGATGGCGTCGATCTGGAACTGGCGGTCGAAGTAGAGACGCTCGGAGGGCTGGTCGGAATAGCTCACGGGGCCGCCCTGTCATGCGGCAGACGCAGGCAGTCCATTACCTTGTCGGCCAGTTGCGACAAGGGATGCACATGCATCACCCCGCCCTGCGCTACGGCCTCGCGCGGCATGCCGTATACCACACAGCTGGCTTCGTCCTGGGCAAAGGTGGTGGCGCCGGCCTGCCGCAACTGCAACATGCCCAGCGCGCCATCCTTGCCCATGCCGGTCATGATGACCGCCACCGTTTGGGCCGCCGCCAGCGCAGCAACCGAAGCAAACAGCACATCGACCGATGGCCGGTGCCGGTTGACCGGCGGGCTCTGATCCAGGCAGATGACAAAACCTTGCGCCCCCTTGCCCAGCCGCATATGCGAATGACCGGGGGCAACATAGGCCACGCCGCGCATCAGCGGCTCGCCATCTTCGGCCTCCTTCACCTGCATGGCGCACAGCTTGTCCAGCCGCCGGGCAAAAGACAGGGTAAAGCCTTCCGGCATGTGCTGGACGATCAATACCGGCGAGCTGCCTGCCGGCAGCTTTTCCAGAAATTCCTTGATGGCATCGGTGCCGCCGGTGGAAGCGCCCACGGCGATGATGGCATTTTGCCGCAGCAAGGCCGGTGCCACGCGCGGCGGCGCAGCGGTAGAACTTGCCGCAAACAGCGACGGCCGGCGCAGGCGGGCAGCCGCCACCATGCGAATCTTGTCGCGAATGTCGTCGGCGTAGCTTTGCATGGTGTTGCTGACATCCAGCGTCGGCTTGGGCAGGAAATCCACCGCCCCCAGTTCCAGCGCACTGAGCGTGGTTTCCGAGCCGGACTGGGTCAGCGAGGAAATCATCAATACCGGGGTCGGGCGCAGCCGCATCAGCCGGCGCAAGAACTCCAGCCCGTCCATGCGCGGCATTTCCACATCCAGGGTGATCATGTCCGGGCTGGTTTCCCGGATACGCTCGCGCGCCACGATGGGATCGGATGCAGTCGCCACCACCTCCATATCGGGGGCTTCGTTGATGATGGTGGTGAGCAGGCTGCGGATCAGCGCGGAATCATCCACTACCACGATTCTTATTTTTCTGCCGGCGGCTGCGCTCATGTTATCTCCGCACCTTGTGATTAGCCAGGCGATAGGCGGTACGACCGCAAGACTGGAAGGCGTCGCTCAGATGCTGGATGTTTTCCGAGTGTCCCAGAAACAGCAGCCCGTCCGGCTGCAGGCTGGCAGCCAGCCGTTGCAGAATGGCGGCCTGGGTCGGCTTGTCAAAATAGATCAGCACATTGCGGCAGAAAATCACGTCAAAGCGCCCCATGTCCGGCCACTCGGCGGCGACCAGATTGAACTGGTAAAAGGAAAGCTGCTCGCGCACTTCGCGCCGGATGCGCACCTTGCCGGCATTGTGCCCCACCCCGCGCAGGAAAAAGCGCTTGAGCAGGCTGCTGTCCAACACTTTGGCCCGCTCGGCATCGTATACGCCATCGGCCGCCTGACTCAGCACCTTGGTATCGATATCCGAGGCCACCAGCTCAAGCTTTTGCCGATTCAGCTGCGGCAGCGACAGCAGGGTCATGGCGATGGAGTAGGCCTCCTCGCCGGTGGAGACCGCCGCGCTCCACACCCGGTAATGCCGCTCCTGCGCCACCCGCTCCATCGCATGCAGCCGCAACAGGTCGAAGTGGTGCGGCTCGCGGAAAAACGCGGTGAGATTGGTGGTCAGCGCGTTGACGAAGTGTTGCCACTCCGCCTCGTCTTCCGCCTTTTCCAGCAGGTCCAGATAATCGGCAAACTGGCGCATGCCCAGCTGGCGCACGCGCTTGGCCAGCCGGGAATAAGCCATGTGGCTCTTGCTGTCGTTCAGCGAAATACCGACACGCTGGTACAGCATCTGTCGCAGGCGACGAAAATCCGCCGCGGTAAACTTGATATCGCGCTCAGTGCTCATCAGGCATCACCGCGCGGCTCAAAACTCCTCCCATTCGTCGTCGTGTTGAGCCGGCCCCGGCAGGGTCTTGATGCGCTCGGCATTGAGCGCCATGCGGGTCGATACCGGTTTGATCTGCTGACCGGGTGCCGGCAGGCGTGCCGCCTGGCCGTGGTCGTGGCTACGATGCGCCTTGGGTGCGGACAGGCGCGCCACCGGCGTGCCATCGAGGCGGAAGATCGACACCGCTTCCATCAGATGACGGGCCTGCTCTTCCAGCGACTCCGCCGCCGCGGCAGCCTGCTCGACCAGCGCCGCGTTCTTCTGGGTGTTTTCGTCCATCTGCGTCACCGCCAGATTGACCTGTTCGATCCCCGAGCTTTGCTCGACCGAGGCGGCCGAAATATCGCTCATGATGTCGGCCACGCGGCGAATGGAGCTGACGATCTCTTCCATGGTGCGGCCAGCCTCATCCACCAGCCGGCTGCCCGATTCCACCTTGTCCACCGAGTTGCCGATCAACAGCTTGATTTCCTTGGCCGCAGCCGCCGAGCGCTGTGCCAGATTGCGCACTTCGCTGGCCACCACGGCAAAGCCCCGGCCCTGTTCGCCGGCACGCGCCGCTTCCACCGCCGCATTCAACGCCAGGATATTAGTCTGGAAGGCAATGCCGTCGATCACGCTGATGATGTCGACAATCTTTTTGGCACTGTCGTTGATCTCGTTCATGGTGGACACCACATTGCCCACCACCTGGCCGCCACGGGCAGCGATGTCGGACGCACCGATGGCCAGGCTATTAGCCTTCTTGGCGTTTTCGGCATTCTGCCGCACGGTGCTGGTGATTTCTTCCATGCTGGAGGCGGTTTCCTCCAGGCTGGCCGCCTGCTGTTCGGTACGACCGGACAGATTGCTGTTGCCAGCGGCAATTTCCTGCGAGGCGGTGTTGATGGCCTCGGTCGACTCCTGGATATTGCCAACGATGCTGCGCAGGCGCTCCACGGTGGCATTGGTATCCGACTTGAGCTGCCCCAGCATGCCTTCGTAATCGTTCTTGATGGTGCGCGTCAGGTCGCCCTGAGCCAGGCCGCCCAGCACGATGGCGATGTCACCCAGTGCCTGGCTGGTCACACCCAGCAACTGGTTGACACCCTCGGACAGTACGCGGAAGAAGCCGGTCTTGCCCTCGAGCACCAGCCGGGAGGCATAGTCGCCCTTGCCGGCGGCACTGACGATGGCTTCCACTTCTTTCTCGATCAGCACTTCGCCGGTGCGGTCCTTCCACTCAACCACCGTACCCAGACGTTCGCCGTCGCCGCCGAATACCGGGTTGGCAGTCAGCGAGAAATGACGGCCACCGACCGCGATATCCGCCTTGTAAGTGCTGCGCAGATTGGCCAGCAGATCGCGCTGGTGCGCCGGATTGCGGTGGAACATGTCCATGTTGCCACCCAGCACATGACGGGTGCTGAAATTGGGCAGGGCCTTGCGCAGATCCGCCTCGGCCGTGGCCAGCATTTCCAGCACGCTGTGATTCACATAGATGATGTTGCGCTCGTTGTCGGCAATCATCACATTGGTGGTGACATTGTCCAGGGCGCTGCGGATGCGGGCATTCTCTGCCGCCACTACGCGCTCGGCATCCATGCGCTGCTGCTCGATGGCCTGCTGTGCCAGCTCGGCGGTACGGTCAATCCACTCCACCCCATAACCAAGCCGCTTGCCGCTTTGGCCATTGATCGGCGTCAGAATCAGGTTGAAGGTGCGGCCGCCGACATGGATGGTGCCTTGGTGCGGATTACGCAGCTGTTGCATCAGGCCACGCTGATGCCCCGGATTGCGGTGGAACTGGTCGATATTGCTGCCCAGCAGATTGCGGGCGGAAAACTGCGGCAGGTCGCGGCGAATATCGCTTTCTGCCTGAGCGAACATATTGATGACCGACTGGTTGGCGTACACCACATTGAAGTCGGCATCGGCAATCATCATATTGGTGGCGGCATTATCCAGCGCATTGCGCACCCGGATGTTTTCCACCGCCTTGTCTGCCGCCTGGCGGATATAGGCAAACAGGCTGCTATTGTCATTGGCCGCCACTTTCAGTTCGGTGGTGACTTCACCGGCAGCCAGCTCCTGCATCAGCTTGACAGCCTCTGCCGGCTCGCCACCGATCTGCCGCAGCAAGGAGCGGCTGATCAGCCAGCCGGCCAGCATGGCGATCAGCACAGCGGCCGCCATCAGGGCGTTCAGCAGCACAGACGCACTATTAGCCCGCTCCAAGGTGCCTTGCGCTACCTGCCGGGACAGCGCTTCCTCGAACTTGACATAGCCATCAATTTCCTTGAGGTAGTCCAGCTGGGTGGCGCGCAGGGTCTGCAGCAGATAGCTCTTGGCTTCTTCCTCCTGCCCTGCTTGCAGATGCTGACGGAACACGGCCAGTTGCTGGCGATAGCTGGCCTCGACCGTACGCACACGGTCGAACAGCACCTGCCCTTCGGCCGGCACGCCACTGGACAGGGTGGCCATCTGCCGGCTAATCAGCGTCAGCGCTTCGTCGATCTGCTTGTGCTGCTGTTCCAGCACCACCGGGTCTTTGGACAGCAGCAAGGTCCGGGTGGCCCGGGCGGTGAGGTTGACGTTATCCACCACCTTGTTGGCTTCAGAAGCCCGCGGCACATGGACGTTGGCGATTTCGTCGATATCGTTGCGCAGACTGTGGATCTGCGCAATCGCTACCGCCATGGCGGCGATGATCACCACGACCAGCAGGCCGAAGCCCAGCAGTAAGCGGTGCGACACTTTCAGATTATTCATTTTCACCTCTCCCAAACGCCATGTCGGCCTCAGCCACGGTCGGTAATATCCACCAGCGCCATCTCATCACTGCTCATCAGGCGCTCGATATCCACAATAATCACCATGCGCTCCCCTTGGGTGCCCAGGCCCTCGATATACGTGGTTTCCACCACGGAACCAAACTCCGGCGGATCGCGCAGTTCATCCTCAGCCAGCTGGATGACATCGGACACGCCATCCACCACCATCCCCACCGTACGCTGGAAGATATTGAGGATGATCACCACCGTAAATGCGTTGTAGACCGGTTCGCCCAGCCCGAACTTGATGCGCATGTCGACAATCGGCACGATGCTGCCACGCAGATTGACCACTCCCTTGATGAAGGCAGGGGCGTTGGCAATGCGCGTCACCGCTTCGTAGCCACGAATCTCCTGCACTTTCAGGATGTCGATCCCGTATTCTTCCTGTCCCAGGGTAAACACCAGCAGCTCGCGCACTGCCTTGCTTTGCCCGTGGCGGTATTCCAGCTGTTCTGTCATCGGTTCTGCCTTCCCCTCATGCCTCGTCTGTCATGGCCTGCCGTGCCGCCGTTTGCGCCGGTCGCTGGTTGTGACGGGCGATGATCGATATATCCAGAATCAGGGCAACCCGGCCATCCCCCATGATGGTGGCGCCGGACATGCCCTCGACTTTGCGATAATTGGTTTCCAGATTCTTTACCACGAACTGTTGCTGGCCGATGAGTTCATCCACCAGCAGGGCCAACTGATAGCCGCCGGCCTCGACGATGACCAGAATGGCGCTGGTGGGATCGCTGGCGGCACTGGCATCGACATGGCCGAAGAAGGCAGCCAGCGACACGATGGGCAGGTATTGGCCGCGCACATTCACCAGCTGGCCGCGCCCTGCTACCGTTTTCAGTTCCGGAGCCTGCGGCTGCAGGGACTCCAGCACAAAAGTCAGCGGGATGACATAGATATCCTGGCCGACACGCACCGACATGCCATCCATGATCGCCAGCGTCAGTGGCAGGCGGATGCTGATGGTGGTGCCGAAATCCGGCATGGAATCGATATCGATGCGGCCACCCATGCTCTGGATATTGCGCTTGACCACATCCATGCCCACTCCGCGACCAGACACATCGGTCACTTCGGTTGCCGTGGAGAAGCCCGCCTCGAAAATCAGCCCCCACACCTCGCTATCGCTCAAGGCATCGCTGACCGGCATGCCGCGCTCGCGCGCCTTGGCCAGAATGCGCTCGCGATTAAGGCCGGCGCCATCGTCGGTCACTTCAATCACGATGCTGCTGCCCTGATGAAAGGCCCGCAGTGTCAGTCGCCCCACGGCCGACTTGCCCTTGGCCACCCGGACCTCGGGCGATTCCACCCCGTGGTCCAGGCTGTTGCGCACCAGATGGGTCAGCGGGTCGGCCAGCTTTTCGATAAAGCCTTTGTCCAGCTCGGTATTTTCGCCCACCATTTTCAGCTCGATCTGCTTGCCCAGCTTGCCGGCCAGATCGCGTACCACACGCGGAAAACGGTTGAAGACAAAGGCGATGGGCGTCATGCGAATGGACATCACCGCTTCCTGCAATTCACGCGAGTTGCGCTGCAAGGCCGAGATGCCGCCCAGCAGGCGTTCGTATTGCACGGCGTCCAGCTCCTGGCTGGACTGGGTGAGCATGGACTGGGTAATGACCAGCTCGCCCACCAGATTCAGTAGCAGGTCGACCTTGTCGATATTCACCCGAATGGAGTTTTCCACGGCCGGTGCAGCACGCTCCTGTCGCGGAGCGGCCACCACGGCAACCGTGGGTGCGGCCGCCACGGCCACAGCCGGCTCCAGCGGTGCAAACAGGCCAAAACCTTCTTCCTCGTGCAACATGACTGGTGCGATGGCTGGCCCGGCTACCGGGGCAAACAGCCCGAAGCCCTCTTCCTCATACAGCATGTCTGCCGTCGGCTCGCTGCCGCCAACGGCAGCGGCCAAGGGTTCGAACAAGCCGAAGCCATCCTCTTCAAAGGCAATGTCGGCAGCAGCAGTCTGTGTGGGGCTGGCAATACTGGAAGAAAGAAACAGCCCGAAATCGCCCTCGTCTTGCTGGCCATGATCCTGGGTGATGCGGAAGTGTTCCGGCGAAATGGAAAAGGCCAGCGATTCGGCCACTTCGTCAGCAGCCAGCGTCGAGGTGAAAATCACTACCCAGGGCAGTTGATCACTCCCCCCCCCTTCTTGCACCACACTCAGCTCACCCAGCGCAGTCAGCGACTGCAACAGTGCCGGGTAATCGGTGGTCGGCAAGCAGCAGTCCAGCTCGACATACAGCGTGGTGCAGACTGCAGGCGCGGCGGATGACTGCACAGGCGCCACCACCGGCGGCGGTGCGGAGCCGCCACCGGCAACCAGCCGTTCCAGCCAGTTTTCCACCGCACTGATCGCGGACTCGGCCACGGCCTCGCCACCGCGGTGTGCGCCCAGCATGCCGGCCAGCACATCCTTGGCATTCAGGCAGGCATCCACCATGTCGGCAGTCAGCCGCATGCTGCCCTTGCGCACCTTGTCCAGCAGGTTTTCCAGGATATGGGTCAGCGCAGCCAGATCGGCAAACCCGAACGTAGCCGCCCCCCCCTTGATGGAGTGGGCAGCACGGAAAATGGCATTGAGGTCTTCGCCGTCCGGTGCCGCCAGGTCTACCCCCAGCAACACGGACTCCATGGTGGCCAGATGCTCGTCGGTTTCATCAAAGAACACCTGATGAAACTGCGACATATCGATTGACACGATGCTTCCCCTTACTGCGCAGTCCGGATAGTCAGCGGTGGAACCCGTCTGCTGTCGCCCGGCACATCACGATCGGTCTGGGCAATCAGCCAACCAGCCGCTTTACCACATCCAGCAGCTTTTGCGGATCAAACGGCTTGACCAGCCAGCCGGTAGCACCGGCGGCTCGCCCCAGCGATTTCATCTGATCGCTGGACTCGGTGGTCAGCATCAGGATGGGCGTCGTGCCATAGGCCGGCAATTTGCGCAGCGCGCGAATCAGGTTCAGGCCGTCCATGCCCGGCATGTTCTGGTCGGTCAGGATCAGGTCAAAGCTGTCCGCCTGGGCCCGCGCCAGACCACCATTGCCATCGACCGCCTCTACTACCTCATAGCCCGCACTTTTGAGAGTAAAGGTCACCATTTGACGGATTGACGCCGAATCATCGACTGTCAGTACTTTTTTTGGCATGTTGTTCCCACTTTTCTTTTGTTCACGCTCAAAACAAATCAATGCTGCCACTCTGCATCTGACCTTGTGCCACCGGATTGTTGGACAAGCTGATTTGCAGTTCTGCCAGCCGGGCAGAGGCTCTCACCTCCCACTGCCCTTGTTGTTGCTGCTTGTTGCTGGTCAATTCCATCATTTCTTCGATGCCGTACAAACGCTTGCCGACATGGGCAATCAATTGCGACACCATGTCCTGAAACTGCAGCGAACGCACCGCATCGCCCACGTGGTCTGACAGCAAGCCCACGCCATGGCGCAAGCGACCGATTGATTCGGCCATCACCGCATCCATCACCCGGATGCGCGATGAAGTGTCATCCAGCCGCTGTTTGGCCTGCAAGGTAAACATCATGTCCTGCGAGGCCAGCTGGTTGATCAGCCCCTCGGCATGCTCGACCGAACCATTCACCCGGTTGATCAGGTTACGGATTTCATCGCTGAAACTACTGGTGCGGCCGGACAGATGGCGGACTTCCTCGGCCACCACGGCAAACCCCCTGCCGGCCTCCCCGGCCCTGGCCGCCTCGATCGAAGCGTTCAAGGCCAGCATATTGGTTTGGTTGGTAATGGAGTGAATCTCATCCAGCAACAGAATGACCCCCTGCATCTCCTGACCAATCGACTCCATCTGCTCGACCAGCAGCATGGCCAGCCGGCTGTTCTCCACCGTCTTTTCAACAAAGCTGCCCATCGCATTGGCGATTTCATTGACAAAAGTGCTGAAAGACATGGCATGCGAGTCCATGCCCACCTCGCCTTTGGCCAGGCTTTCGGCTAGCTGCAACTGTGCAGCGGCCTCCTGCGACAGGCCGGAAAAACTGTTGACCAGGGTCAGTACCGCATCCTGGATCAGTGTCTGTACCCGGCTCACCTCCAGCTTTGACTGGGAGATCTGCTCCTGAATGAAGTCAAGGCAGTCAGGCGCAGCAGGTGCAGCTGCGGTCTTGCCGGAATCCGCCTCTTCCCTATCCATCACCGTCGGCTCCTTGGCTAGGTACAGAAAATGCAATACGAACAGCAGGCTGGCGGCAAGCGGCAAAGCCAGGCCCCACACCAGCGCACCCCACAAGGGGCCACTCAATATCACCAGTACCGAAATCAGGCAAAGACCACACGCCACGAAACGTCGCTGCGGATAGAAAAGCACCATGTAGCCCCCGGTCATTCAGCAAAATTGCCAATGTACTATCTTCTTCATCAACTAATATGCCAGCTTAATCAAGGAGAAAATCGACCGGATGGTGTAAATAATGGTATTAGCCATTAAATAATTAATTATTAATGTTTTTATCACTTCTACAGAAAACCGACAAAACGGCTGTCTGTCAAAATATATAGACTGACTTGCTGCCAACGGAAACCCCGACAGACAGCGAGATGGCGCTCACCAGCCAGCCCGGGCCGGCACTACGTCACAGAGTGAAGGCATTACTTGATGGTGAACATCTTGTTGAAGCAGGCGATTTCCAGCACTTGCAGCACGGTATCGCGGCAATTGATCAGCGACATCGATTTTTTCTGACTGGTAGCGCGTTCTTTCAGCAGCAGCAACATGCCCAGCGCCGAGCTATCCAGAAAGGGCACTTGATCAAAATCGACCTGAATTTCCTGCACGGCTGGATTTTCCAGCAACTCCTGGCTGGCAAGACGGAAATCCTTGTGCAGATTGAAATCGAACTGGCCGACCAGAACGAGCGTACCAACCTGACCTTCTACTTTAACCACTGGCTTCATCATCTATCCCCCTGATTCACATTACACATCGACCGCTCCCGTCCCGCGGCAGGGGAGAGTCAATTCAAAATAAGCACCACCTTGCGCACGATCCCCACCCATCACCGTGCCGGCCAGCTCTTCCGCCACCTTTTTCACGATGGACAGCCCAAGGCCTGTTCCGCCTGGGCGGGTGGTAAAGAAAGGCTCGAACAGCCTGGCCGGATCAGCCCCCTGCAGGCCCACGCCATCATCCTCTACCCGGAAACAAACCTGCTCATCCCGCAGACTCACCGTGAGGCCGATACGCCCGCCTTCCGGCGAGAAATGCATGGCATTTTCCAGCAGGTTGACCAGCGCCCCCTGCAGGGCCTTGCGGTCACCCATTACCGTTATGGCAGAAGGCAGCAGGTTATTGCAATCCCAAATCATGTCACGCTCATGACATTGCGGTATCAATACCGCAGCGACATCCTCAACCAGCGCCGCGACATCGAGCCACTCCAGCGCACTGGTCTGGCCGCGCACAAACCCCAGCATGTTCTGGATCAGCCCCTCCAGCGCCTTCATCCGGGCCAGGCTCTTGTCGACAAACTTCGCCCGGTCCTCTGGCCGCAAGCCTTCCTGCTTCAGATTGGCGGTATAAAGCATGGCCGTGGCCAGCGGGGTGCGTAACTGGTGCGCCAGCGACGCAGCCATGCCGCCCATCGCGGCCAGCTTTTGCTGGTGCGCCAGCTCCACCGTCAGATGATGCAGACGGCTGACATCATGCAGCAGCACGATGCGTCCGCCCGAGGCCGGCAAATCCTGATATTGCAAGGCCAGACGACGGGCAGACTCTTGCTGCGGCAAGGTATAGGTCCCGTCCAGTTCGGAGCGCGTCCAGCCGGCCATGACGGTATCCCAGGCCATCCCGCCGTGCTTGCCTTGCAGCAAAAGCTGGGCCGCCGGATTTTCAGCCACGACCACGCCATCGGCGGCCAGCTGTACCACGCCGGCAGGCAGCGCTTCCAGCAACATCCCCAATCTTTCGGCGAGTTCGGCGTTTTCGTCACGCTGTTTACGCAATTGGTTGTTAGCCTCGTCCAGTTGCGCATTCAGTACGTTAACCTGCACTTCGAGCTGGCGATAAGCATCGATTAACTGACTAGAAACAGTGTTGAACTGCTCGAAAGCCGCCTCCAGCATCTCCTGGTCTTTCAAATTTGATGCTGTCTTGGCCATGTTTAGCGTCGTATTTGTAAAAAGGACTTAAACAGTATGATAATGACTAAGTCTGAGCCAAGCCAACTTAAAGTCTGATCTGAGCCAAGACAGTTTTCAAAGAAAGCTGGGAAAATGAATAATTGGCGTATACAACGGGAGTATTGCGCCACCACAACGAACCGATGCAGCGGAGGTTTCTGTGTCAGAGCTTCTTAAAAAAATTGATGCCAGAACAAAACTGGCGGGGACCAACAAGCTGGAAATCCTGCTGTTCTCCCTGGGGCACGACCAGCGTACGGGAAGAAAAGAAGTTTTCGGCATTAACGTGTTCAAGGTGCGCGAAGTCATGCGCACCCCTGAAATCACGTCCGCCCCGGAAATGCCATCGTCGGTCGAAGGCATGGTCAGCCTGCGCGGCTCGCTGGTGCCGGTGATTGATCTGGCCAAATACGCTGGCATCGTCACCAGCAACAAGCCGGAAATCATGATCGTCACCGAGTACAACGGCCACACGCAGGGCTTTCTGGTGGAAGCGGTCGACACCATTTTGCGCCTGGACTGGTCTGCCATGCGCGTGCCGCCGGACATGATCACCAACCGCATGGCCGGCCTGGTCACCGCCGTCACCGAGCTGGATCAGGGCACCCTGGTGATGATGATGGATGTGGAAAAAGTACTGGCCGAAACCTCGCTGGTTGACGATTCCCACCACTTCATCAATATCGAACCGGTAAAAGAAGAACGCATGATCTTCTTCACCGACGACTCCGCCGTCGCCCGCAAACAGATCGAACGCACCCTGGACGCGATGCAGGTCAAATACGCCTACGCCATCAATGGCATGCGCGCCTGGGAAGAACTGCAAAAAATGGCCATGCAGGCCGAGCTGTCCGGCAAGCGCCTGTGTGAAACCCTGCATCTGGTACTGACCGACGTGGAAATGCCGGAAATGGACGGCTACATGCTGACCAAGCTGATCAAGAGCGACCCGCGCTTTGCCGGCATTCCGGTACTGATGCACTCCTCGCTGTCCGGCTCTTCCAACCAGAAGCTGGGCCAGTCGGTGGGCGTCGACGAATATGTCTCGAAATTCGAAGCCCAGAAGCTGTCGATGAAGCTGCGCGAAATGCTCAACCTGGCCAAAAACTAAAGCAAACCGGACAGCCATTCGGAAGAGGGAAAAAATATGTCAGCAACAGACGCATCCTTGCTTGCCAGCGTCGATGCCCGTACCAAACTGGCGGGCTCCAACAAAATGGAAATCCTGCTGTTTTCGCTGGGCACCCGCGAAACCTTCGGCATCAATGTATTCAAGGTCAGGGAAGTATCACAAACGCCGGCCATCACCAAAACCCCCAACATGCCGTTCGGGGTGCAGGGCGTGCTGTCCCTGCGCGGCAACATCATCCCGGTCATTTCGCTGGCACGTTTCGTCGGTTCGGAACAGAGCGGACGCAAATTCGACACCATGATCGTCACCGAATTCAACAAGAGCACGCAGGCTTTTCTGGTGGATTCGGTCGACCGCATCATCCGCGTCGACTGGGACCGGGTACGTGCCCCGGAAAACATGATGAGCACCACGACCAACTCCAACCTGATTACCGCGATTACCGAGCTGGAAGACGGCAAGCTGGTTTCCATTCTGGACGTGGAGCAGATTCTGGCTACCGTGGTGGGTGAGCCACGCCTGCCGGACATCCCGCAGGCACAGCTGGAGAACGACCAGTACCTGTTCTTCGTCGACGACTCGGTGGTGGCGCGCAAGGAAATCACCAGTGTGCTGGAAAAGATGGGCATCAAGTTCCAGCAGGCCACCAATGGCCGCGAAGCCTGGGACCGCCTGCAAGTGCTGGCCAGCCGCAACTGGGGCGAGGACGAATCGCTGCACGACTATCTGAAGATCATTCTGGTGGATGCGGAAATGCCGGAAATGGACGGCTATGTCCTGACCAAACTGATCAAATCCGATGTCCGCTTTAAAGGCATCCCGGTTATCATGCACTCCTCGCTCTCCTCCAACGCCAACAAGGCGATGGGTTCCAGCGTGGGTGTCGATGCCTATGTTGCCAAATTCGATCCGGCAATACTGGCTGAAACTTTGATTCCATTCCTGCAGAGGTAACCGTTAAAATCAACGGCTCAATGGAATACCGACATTTCAGGACCTACCCAGATGCCAGATAAAAACATGCGATTCCTCGTTGTGGACGATTTCTCGACCATGAGAAGAATTGTTCGCAACCTGCTGAAAGAGTTGGGGTTCACCAACGTCGATGAAGCCGAAGACGGCCAGGTTGCCTTGCACAAGCTGAAAACGCAGCATTTCGACTTTATCGTTTCCGACTGGAACATGCCGAACATGACCGGCATCGAGTTGCTGAAAGCAGTACGCGCCGATCAACAGATCAAGCATCTGCCCTTCATGATGATTACTGCCGAAGCCAAGCGGGAAAACATCATAGAAGCCGCCATGGCCGGAGCCAGCGGCTACATCGTCAAACCGTTCACGGCGGCAACACTGGAAGAAAAGATGAACAAGATCTTCCAGACCATGAACAAGTAAAACGAATAAACATAGCAAATAAACTTGCCTAGTCAGCACTGAGGAGAGGCTATCGTGCCGGATCACATTCTGGAAAGTGGAGATTCCCCGGATCTCGAAGCATTGTTTGACAGCATAGCCAGTCAGCAACAGCAAAAAGAACCAGAAGCAGTCTCGACGACATCGGCTGGGGCGGTCACCACGGCAGGTAGCAACGAAATCAGTACGGCAGTCATGTACGAACAGATTGGCCAGCTAACCCGCAAGATGCACGACGCACTGCGTGACCTGGGCTACGACAAATCGCTGGGGAAGGTGGCGGATGCCATTCCCGATGCCAAGGACAGGCTGAGCTATATCGCCTCGCTGACGGAAAGTGCCGCAGAGCGGGTGCTGAATGCCACCGATCTGGCCAAACCCTACCAGGATGATCTGGAAAGCCGTGCCAAACTGCTGTCGGAACGCTGGAACCTGCTCTATGCCAACCAGCTGTCCACTGCCGAATTCAAGAACCTCGCCGAGGATACCCGTCAGTACCTCGGCCATGTTCCGAAACAGACTCAAGCCACCAATACCCAGTTGCTGGAAATCGTGATGGCGCAAGACTTTCAGGACCTGACCGGCCAAGTCATCAAGAAAATGATGGATATGGTGCATATACTGGAAACGGAACTGGTCGCCTTCCTGATCGAATTCTCTCCGGATTCGAAGAAGGCCGAGCTGGACAATAATCTGCTGAATGGACCGGTAGTCAATCCGGAAGGCAGAACGGACGTGGTGTCCAGCCAGCAGCAGGTCGATGATCTGCTGGAAAGCCTGGGCTTCTAAACAAAAAGCGGTGAACGTGTTAGCGGCATAAGCGGGGTGAGAAAATGAGCGATTTTGGCGGCATGGAAGAACTGCTACAAGACTTCCTGATGGAGTCTACCGATCTGCTGTCCGACGTGGACAACAAACTGGTGGAACTGGAAAAGCGTCCTGAAGACAAGGCACTGCTGAATGACATTTTCCGGGGTTTTCATACCATCAAGGGCGGAGCTGGCTTTCTGAATGTGGGTCCGATG
This sequence comes from Aquitalea aquatilis, assembly GCF_005155025.1. Taxonomy (NCBI): domain Bacteria; kingdom Pseudomonadati; phylum Pseudomonadota; class Betaproteobacteria; order Neisseriales; family Chromobacteriaceae; genus Aquitalea; species Aquitalea aquatilis. The sequence continues at coordinate 4,303,608 of NZ_CP039731.1, forward strand.
GTGAATTTGTGCCATCGCACCGAAAACCTGTTCGACAAGCTGCGCAATGGTGAACTCCACATCACGCCAGAAGTCATGGACGTGATCCTGGACGCAACCGGCATTGTGCGCGACATGTTCGGCACCCTGGGCCAAGGCCTGATGGTGGCCGATGCCGATGCCGACGTACTCAATGCGCTGGACGCCGTACTGGCCGGCGAGATGCCCGGCAAGGCAGAAGCTGCAGCCCCTGCAGCAGTGGCCCCGGCAGCGCAAGCTGTGGCCACCCCTGCTCCAGCCGCAGCCGCCGCGACAGACGGTCCGGACTGGAATGCCCTGCATCAGGCCATCGTGCCGCAGGCCACTCCGACTGCCCCGGCAGCCGCACCGGCACCGGCAGCACCGGTGACTGCCGTCGCCACGACACCGGTTCAGGAATTGCTGCCCGCAGCAGAACACATCCCTGCAGCCAAGCCCGCCACCAAGGCTGTTGCCAACAAGCAGCCCAGCAGCGCCGGCAATAGCAGTGGCCCGCAGGAAAACACCATCCGTATCGATACCGTACGCCTGGACATGGTGCTCAACCTGTCTGGCGAAATCGGCCTGACCAAGAACCGCCTGACTACCCTGCGTACGGAAATCCTGCAGGGCAATCGCGACGGCAACACCCTGCGTTCGCTGGACGAAGCCATCAGCCAGCTCGACCTGCTGGTGGGTGACCTGCAGAACGCGGTGATGAAGACCCGCATGCAGCCGATTGGCCGCCTGTTCCAGAAATACCCGCGCCTGGCGCGTGACCTGGCCCGCCAACTGGGCAAGGAAGTCGAGCTGGTGCTGTCCGGCGAGGAAACCGAGCTGGACAAGACCATGATCGAAGATCTGAACGATCCTTTGGTCCACTTGGTACGCAACGCGGTCGATCATGGTGTGGAATCGCCGGAAGAACGCATTGCCGCAGGCAAGAAGCCGCAATCGCTGATCCAGCTGACTGCCGAGCAGGTGGGCGATCACATCCAGATCGAAATCACCGACGATGGCAAGGGCATGAATCCGGATGCCCTGCGTCGCAAGGCTATCGAAAAGGGCCTGATCGACCAGGAAACCGCCAACGGTCTGGACGAGAAGCAGTGCCTGCAGCTCATCTTCATGCCGGGTTTCTCCACCAAGGACCAGATTTCCAGCGTCTCTGGCCGCGGTGTCGGCATGGACGTGGTGCGGACCAATATCCAGAAGCTGAACGGCCGCATCGATATCAACTCCCTGCCGGGCGAAGGCACTCGCATCAGCATCTCGCTGCCGCTGACGCTAGCCATTCTGCCGGTACTGGTGGTACGTGCCTGCAACCAGCCGTTTGCCGTACCGCTGGCCATGGTGCGCGAGATCATCACCATCGATCCGAATGCCATCCAGGAAGTATCCGGCAAGCCCACCATCGTGGTCCGCGACGAAATCCTCCCACTGCGCACGCTTGCCGGCCTGCTAGGCTGGGAGCCGACGCAGAAGCCTTACTTTGGCGTGCTGATGCAGTCGGCCGAGAAGTCCTTCATTCTGGCCATCGACTCCTTTGTCGGTCGTGACGATGTTGTCATCAAGCCGCTGCAGAATATTCGTCCGAAGGGTGTGGCCGGTGCCACGCTGTCTGGTGATGGCTCGGTAGTCCTGGTGCTGGACATGGAAGATTTGCTCAGCTCCAGCGATGGCACCAACGGCCAAGTCCGGACCTCGGAGCTGATCTCCGCATAAGAAAACCAGAACTGGCAAGTTTTAATGACCTCACAAAGCGCCTTCATTGGCCGACAAACGGTATTAAACCGTAACCAGCAGCTCATCGGGTATGAGCTGCTTTTTCGTGCAAGCGAGGAAGCCAACTCGGTAGGCCCTCACAGCGAGCTGCAGGCGGATACCCAGGTATTGGTCAATACCCTGAACAATATGGGTACCAGCTGGCTGATCGGCAACAAGCTGGCGTTTATCAATGTTGGTGAAGCCATGCTCACCAGCGACTTTCTGGAGCTGCTGCCACCGCGACGCGTGATTCTGGATATCGCCCCCGACATCAGCGCCTCCAGCGAACTGCTGTCGCGGGCGCGCCATCTGCGTTCGCTGGGTTTTGGCATCGCTCTGGATGATTTCTCGTTCGAAGCCCAGTCCGCCGCTTTTCTGGAGTTCGCCAACTACGTCAAGCTGGATATCCAGAACCGCAATACCAACCACTTCCAGGTGCTGGCGGCTCGTTTGCGCAGCTATCCGGTGATCCGCATCGCCGAGCGGGTGGAAACCCATGAGCAATACCATCTGTGCAAGGAACTGGGCATGGATGGCTTTCAGGGCTACTACTTCGCCAAGCCGGAAACGCTGTCGGCGCGGGTGATTCACCCCACCTTCAGCAATGCGCTGGAACTGCTCAACCTGCTGCGCATGGATGCTGACCTACGCCAGGTAGAACAGATCCTCAAGCGCGATGTGGCCCTGTCCTTCAAGCTGCTGCGTTATGTCAACTCCGCGGCAGCCGGGCTGAATACCACCATCAGTTCCTTCTCGCATGCTGTCACCGTACTGGGCTACAAAAAGCTTTACCGCTGGCTGACCCTGCTGCTGATCACGGCCTCTGACGATGGCCGTGCGCCGCCGGCCTTGCAGAAAACTGCGGTGACCCGTGGCCGTCTCATGGAATTACTGGGTGAGCAGCTGGGGCTGAATCATGACGACTGCGACAATTTGTTCATCGTCGGCATGTTCAGCCTGCTGGATGTGCTGTTCGACATGCCCATGCCCAATATTCTGGAACACTTGCAGCTGCCGGCTGCCCTGATCGAAGCCCTGGCGGAACGCAAGGGCCAGATGGGCGCGCTGCTGCAACTGACCTGCAGCTGCGAAGATGGCCAGCTGACCGGCGTAGTCGAACAGTCGGCCCAACTGAAGCTCAGCGCGGACCAGCTCAATCAGGCCCACGTCGCCGCACTCGCATGGGTAGAGGATCTGGGCTTATAATTGCCAGCCCTTCAGCCGGTTCCGAACCCTTCGATGAAACTGTTAGCCATTGATACCTCCAGCAGTTATTTGTCCCTGGCCCTCAGCCTGGATGGCGAAATGCACGCCTTTCATGAGGAAATGGGACAAAAACACGCGGAACGGACCCTGCCGGAAATCGACCGCCTGCTACAACAGACGGGCATCAAACTCGGAGCACTGGACGCCATCGTCTTCGGGCAGGGGCCAGGTTCGTTTACTGGTCTGCGCATTGCCTGTGGCCTAGCGCAAGGACTGGCCTTTTCAGCCGGGCTGCCGGTCATCGGCATCCCCACACTGGATGCAGTTGCCCAGCAAAGTGAAGCCGGCCAGCTGCTGGTTTGCCTGGATGCCCGCATGCAGCAGGTGTACTGCGCGGTCTACCAGACAGGCCCTCACTGGCAACGCCAGGGACCCATTACCCTGCAGGATCCCCAAGCGGTAATACTACCGGACGGTATCAGCCTGGTGGCTGGTGACGGCTTTGATAATTACCCTGCCCTGCTGGCTGGACAGCGCGAGCACATCCGCCATAGCGGCGTCCTGCGCGCCGATGCCCGTGCCCATATCGCGCTGGCACAGAGCGGCCGTTATCCCATGCAGCACCCGCGCGAGGCCGAACTGCTTTACGTCCGCAACAAAGTGGCCCTGACTTCGATCGAACAGCAGGCGCTCAAGGGATGAGCAGCGTCCACCGCTACCATCCTGCCTCCGCCCACAGCCTGGCCACGCTGGAAGCCGCTGCGACACCGCATGGCTGGAGCGAAGGCAATTATCAGGACTCCATCAACGCTGGCCACCCGTTTTACTGCCTTGGCCAACAAGAGATCGGCTTTGCCGTGGTCATGCCCGTGCTGGATGAAGCCGAATTACTGAATATTGTCATCGCCGCGCCGCGGCAAGGGCGCGGTCTGGGCCGACAGCTACTGGCCGGCTTGATGCACGATCTCCAGCAACAGGGCTGTCAGCGCCTGTTTCTGGAAGTACGTGCTAGCAATACCCCGGCGCGGGCACTGTATCAACGCTGTGGCTTTCGTGAGTCCGGCCTGCGCAAAAATTACTATCCCGGCCACGATGGTCAACGCGAACACGCCATCCTGATGGAGGCAAGCCTGTGAACCGCAGCAGCTTTATCCAACAGGCCATCGGCCTTGGCCCGCAATGGCAGGCCCGCAGCGGCTGGTTTGAACAGCATCCGGCCGAACTGGACCGGCAAGCCATGCAACTGGCACAGCAGCAAACCAGCCTGCCGCCCGCAACAGACACTGTAGCCATCCCGGCACCAGATGCTGTTGCCAATGTCCACATGCCCGCCCCGGCCATGGAGACAAGCGAAACTGCAGCACCCAGCACGCTGGACGCAGCATTAGCTGCCGCCGATGTGACTGACCACCTGGAGCAGCCGCTGGCATCGCCCCGGCCGCTGGTGGAGCTGGGCTGGGACCAGCTGGAACAGGCAGTAGCAAACTGCCAAAACTGCCAGCTCTGCCACACTCGCACCCAAACGGTATTTGGCCGCGGCAATCCGCAAGCACGCTGGATGCTGATCGGCGAAGCCCCTGGCGAGCAGGAAGACAAGCAAGGCCAGCCCTTTGTCGGTAAGGCCGGCCAGTTGTTGGACAATATGCTGGCCGCCGCCGGGCTGGACCGTGAGCACGATGTCTATATCGCCAATGTGTTGAAATGCCGGCCACCGGGCAATCGCAACCCGGCTCCGGAAGAAATCCTGGCGTGTAGCACTTATCTGCAACAGCAGATCCGCCATGTACAACCCACCCTGATCCTGGCGCTGGGCCGCTTTGCCGTGCAAACCCTGCTGCAAACCGAGCAAAGCATAGGCAAGTTGCGCGGTCAGTTACACCAGTATCAAGGCATTCCGCTGATTGCCACCTACCACCCGGCCTATCTGCTACGCAATCTGCCGGACAAGGCCAAGGCCTGGCAAGACATGGTGCTGGCCAAGCAGCACTTCAGCCGCCTCAGCAGCTAGTTGCGCCGCCTCACCAGCCACCATCAGCCATAGACGCCCTGCAACCAGCGCCGATAAATGGCATCGGCCTGGGCGTGGCTCTGTGGCATCCCCTCCTCCAGCGAAGCTGCAATCTGCGCCACCGACATGACGCTGGGCAGATCATGGGCATCGATCTCCTGATAACCCACCTGCAACCACTGCCGGATCATTTCTACCTTCACCTCGCAATGAAACTGCATGCCCAGGTGCCGGCCATCGTACAGATAAGCCTGGTTGCGACAATAAGCGCTGCTGGCCAGCAAGCTGGCACCTTGCGGCAAGTCGAAGCTGTCGCTATGCCACTGAAAAACACGCAAGGACGCGCGCTGGCCAAACCACTCATCCGCTCCCGGCTCGGCTTGCAGATCGATCCAGCCGATTTCCGGGATTGCAGCCTTGCGTACCTGCGCCCCAAGCGCCCGGGCCAGCAGCTGGCCACCCAGGCAGTGCCCAATCACCGGCACATCAGCAGCCACTGCCCGCCGCAGGAAATCAATCTCCGGCAGAATCCAGTCATGCTCTGTCTCGTCGTTTACGCTCATCGGGCCACCAAAGGTGGCGATGCCGGCGTAAGTTGACACATCAGCGGGCAGCACATCACCGGCATAGACCTTGAAAATGCGTGAAGGGATGCTCTGGCAGTTTAGATAATCGAGAAAATACTCTGGTCCATCCAGCGCTACATGCTGAATGATGGCGATAGGCTTCATGTCGTTTCCTCATGCTCACCTGGCACCCAATCGATGCAAAAATGATCACAAAAAAATTTAAAAAGCCAATATAGATGAATTAATACAGGCAATGAATTGATACTTGATCAAATCATCAAGAGGCCAGCCGAAGTGCGCCTCAGAAACAACACAATAATCCCGTACATGGCAGGCAATAAAAAACCCTTCTCCGTGCACCAGAGAAGGGCTCTTGAACGTTACCGAAAAACAAGCTTACTTCAGCTTGGTTTCCTTGTAGATAACGTGTTTACGGACAACGGGATCAAATTTTTTGATCTCCATTTTTTCCGGCATCGTGCGCTTGTTCTTCGTAGTGGTATAGAAGTGGCCAGTGCCGGCTGTGGATTCAAGCTTGATTTTATCGCGCATTGTATAACCTATCTGTCGCTATCTAGTTGACCGCTTAGATCTCGCCACGAGCGCGCAGATCTGCCAGCACTACATCGATACCAACTTTATCGATAGTACGCAGTGCAGCGTTGGATACGCGCAGGCGCACCCAGCGGTTTTCGCTTTCTACCCAGAACTTGCGGTACTGCAAGTTCGGCAGGAAACGACGTTTCGTCTTGTTGTTGGCGTGGGAAACATTGTTCCCGGTCATCGGACGTTTGCCGGTGACTTTGCAAACACGCGCCATGTTAACACTCCCAAAACCGGTAAAAGCTGGCTTTATACCATGAAAAAAGCCAGCGATTCAAGCATGATGCGCACCTTCCGCAGAAAGCACGATCTCGTATATGAAACAGTCGGGGCGGATTGTAACGGAATTACCACAAACACGCGAGTGCAACATGCAATTGCCCGAAGCAAGTGTTGCATTCATTGTTGCAACAAGCGGTGCCATGGCGGTTCAAATCCAAGCGATTTCAGGTTAAAATCCCGGATTCCCATAGAGCCGTAATTCCATGACCAAGTATATCTTCGTAACCGGCGGTGTGGTGTCTTCCCTCGGGAAGGGCATTGCCGCTGCGTCCATTGCTGCCATTCTTGAGTCGCGCGGGCTGAAAGTCACCATGCTGAAGCTCGACCCGTACATCAACGTCGATCCGGGTACCATGAGCCCCTTCCAGCACGGTGAAGTATTCGTGACGGAAGACGGCGCAGAGACCGACCTTGACCTTGGCCACTATGAGCGCTTCATCCAGTCCAAGATGAAGAAGAGCAACAACTTTACCACCGGTCAGGTTTACGAGTCGGTCATCACCAAGGAACGCCGTGGCGATTACCTGGGTGGCACCGTACAGGTCATTCCGCACATCACCGACGAAATCAAGCACAAGGTGCATGAGGGCGCCGGCGATGCCGACGTAGCCATCGTCGAAATCGGCGGCACCGTGGGTGATATCGAATCCCTGCCCTTCCTGGAAGCCATCCGCCAGCTGCGCTCCAACCTGGGCCGCAAGAACACCATGTATGTGCATCTGTCCTACGTGCCGTTCATCGCGACCGCAGGCGAGATCAAGACCAAGCCGACCCAGCACTCGGTGAAGGAACTGCGCGAAATCGGCATCCAGCCGGATATCCTGCTGTGCCGCATGGACCGCGAACTGCCGGCCGATGAAAAGCGCAAGATCGCCCTGTTCTGCAATGTGGAAGAAAACGCCGTCATCGGCTGTTATGACTCCGACTCCATCTACAAGGTACCGGCGATGCTGCACGAGCAAGGCATCGACGACATCATCACCGAACACATGCAGCTGGACATTCCGCCGGCCGACCTGTCGGTATGGGCGCGCATCATCGACGCCATCGAGCACCCGGAGCAGTCGGTCAACATCGCCATGGTCGGCAAATACGTCGATCTGACCGAATCCTACAAATCGCTGTCCGAAGCCCTGAAACACGCCGGCATCCACACACGCTCGGCCGTCAACATCATCTATGTCGACTCCGAAGACATCGAACGTGATGGCGCCGAATCGCTGAAGGACATGGACGCCATCCTGGTTCCGGGCGGCTTTGGCAAGCGCGGTGTGGAAGGCAAGATCAAGGCCGTCAAGTTTGCCCGCGAGAACAATATCCCCTACATGGGTATCTGTCTGGGCATGCAGATCGCGCTGATCGAATACGCGCGTGACGTGGCCGGTCTGGCTGGTGCCAACTCCACCGAATTCGACCTCGACACCGATTACCCGGTGGTCGCCCTGATCGACGAATGGGTCAATCACGACGGCAAGATCGAAAAGCGTGATGAAAACTCCAATCTGGGCGGCACCATGCGTCTGGGCGGTCAGCACTGTGATCTGGTAGATGGCTCGCTGGCAGCACGCGTGTACGGCGCTACCGACATTGTCGAGCGCCATCGTCACCGCTACGAAGTCAACAACTACTACGTACAGCGCCTGGAAACAGCCGGCCTGACCATTTCCGGCCGTTCCGCCGGTCATGAAAAGCTGGTGGAAACCATCGAACTGAAAGACCATCGCTGGTTCTTTGCCTGCCAGTTCCACCCGGAATTCACCTCTACCCCACGCGATGGCCACCCGCTGTTCAAGGCCTATGTGCAGGCCGCCATCGACTACAAGGCTGAAAAGCAAGGGAAATAAGCATGAAACTGTGCGGATTCGAAGTCGGCCTCAACCAGCCCCTGTTCCTGATCGCCGGCCCCTGCGTGATCGAAAGCGAACAGATGGCTCTGGACACCGCCGGTCAGCTGAAGGAAATCACCAGCGAACTGGGCATCAACTTCATCTACAAGTCGAGCTATGACAAGGCCAACCGTTCTTCCGGCACCTCGTTTCGCGGCTTCGGCATCGATGAAGGCCTGCGCATCCTGGACGAAGTAAAGCGCCAGATCGGCGTTCCCGTCTTGACCGATGTACACGCAGAGAGTGAAATCGCCCAGGTCGCCAGCGTGGTGGATGTGCTGCAGACCCCGGCCTTCCTGTGCCGCCAGACCGACTTCATCCGCGCAGTTGCGCAATGCGGCAAACCGGTCAACATCAAGAAGGGCCAGTTCCTGGCACCGGGCGACATGAAAAATGTCATCGACAAAGCCCGTGCTGCCGCACTGGAAGCCGGCTTGCCGGAAGACAGCTTCATGAGCTGCGAGCGTGGCGTGTCTTTTGGTTATAACAACCTGGTATCGGACATGCGCTCGCTGATGATCATGCGCAAAACCGGCTGCCCGGTCGTTTACGATGCCACCCACTCGGTACAACTGCCAGGCGGACAAGGCAGCTCTTCCGGCGGACAGCGCGAATTCGTGCCGGTACTGGCGCGTGCGGCCGTGGCTGCTGGCATTGCCGGCATCTTCATGGAAACCCACCCCAACCCGGCATGTGCCATGTCCGACGGCCCCAATGCCTGGCCGCTGGGCCGCATGAAAGAACTGCTGGCCACGCTGCAACAGCTGGACAGCCTGGTCAAGCAAAGTGCCTGGCCGGAACACTCGCTGTAATACGTTTTCGCTCCATCTGTGGTAACAAGTTTTCTGCGGCCAGCCGCCTGTGAGGGCTGGCCGGTGATGATACGGTTAACCTAGCAAAGCAACTGAAGGGGACAAGTATGAGTTCGATTATTGACGTAGTGGCCCGCGAGATTCTGGATTCCCGCGGCAATCCCACCGTTGAAGCCGATGTACTGCTGGAATCTGGTGTCATGGGCCGCGCAGCTGTTCCCAGCGGCGCCTCCACCGGCGAAAAGGAAGCACTGGAACTGCGTGATGGCGACAAGAGCCGCTACTTGGGCAAGGGCGTGCTGAAAGCCGTAGAAAACATCAATACTGAAATCTGCGAAGCCATCATCGGCCTGGATGCTGCCGACCAGGCCTTCATCGACAAGACCCTGATCGAACTGGACGGCACCGAAACCAAGTCCCGCCTGGGCGCCAATGCCATGCTGGCCGTTTCCATGGCCGTGGCCCGCGCTGCAGCCGAAGACGCCGGCCTGCCGCTGTACCGCTATCTGGGTGGTGCCGGCCCGATGGCCCTGCCGCTGCCGATGATGAACGTGATCAATGGCGGCGCTCACGCCAACAACACCCTGGACATCCAGGAATTCATGATCATGCCGGTTGGCGCACAAACCTTCCGCGAAGCACTGCGCTGCGGCGCTGAGATCTTCCACAGCCTGAAAAAGCTGTGCGACAGCAAGGGCTACGCCACCACCGTGGGTGACGAAGGCGGCTTCGCCCCCAATCTGGCCAGCCACGAAGATGCCATCAAACTGATCCTGGAAGCCATCGACGCTGCCGGTTACGTAGCCGGCCAGGACGTGATGCTGGCGCTGGACTGTGCCTCTTCCGAGTTCTACAAGGATGGTAAGTACCACCTGACCGCGGAAGGCCTGCAACTGTCTTCCGAGCAGTTTGCCGACTACCTGGAAACCCTGGTCAACAACTACCCGATCATCTCCATCGAAGATGGCATGAGCGAACACGACTGGGACGGCTGGAAGATCCTGACCGACCGTCTGGGCAAGCGCATCCAGCTGGTGGGCGACGATGTCTTCGTCACCAACCCGAAAATCCTGGCCAAGGGCATCGAGGTCGGCATCTGCAACTCGCTGCTGGTGAAGGTCAACCAGATCGGCACCCTGTCCGAGACCCTGAAAGCAGTTGATCTGGCCAAGCGCTCCGGCTATACCAGCGTAATGAGCCACCGCTCCGGCGAAACCGAGGACAGCACCATTGCCGACCTCGCAGTGGCCACTAACTGCATGCAGATCAAGACCGGCTCGCTGTCGCGTTCGGATCGTATGGCCAAGTACAACCAGCTGCTGCGTATCGAAGAAGAGCTGGGTGATGCTGCCTACTATCCGGGCCGTGCCGCCTTTTACCACCTGAAATAAGCTGAACTATGCGCTGGCTGACCCTGACTCTGGTAACCCTGCTGATCGCCTTGCAATGGCCCTTGTGGTTTGGCAAGGGGAGCTGGCTCAGGGTCTGGCAGCTGGACAAGCAACTGCAGGAACAGCGGGCCGTCACGCAAAAGCTGATAGCCCGCAATGCAGCACTGGATGCCGAAGTACGTGATCTGAAGCAAGGAACTGACGCGATTGAGGAGAGAGCGCGAAACGAACTTGGTATGATCCGCAATGGTGAGGTATTTTTTCAATTACTGGATCCGGCCGCCTCTGCAAAACATTGACTAAGCCCATCCAAACCTTCACCCTCCTAGACTAAAAATAATTATGGCTGGCTTTAAAACTTCCAGGGTTTGGTCAATGACAACACAGAATCCGATTGAGGTTGCACGCGAAACGCTCAAGCAGCTGAGCATGCGCAAATTGCTGCCAACACCGGAAAATTTCGAGCGCGTCTACCACGAGCTCACACAAGCCCCTATCGAGCGCGACAACAAGCTGGGCACCCAGCTGCTGCGGGCACTGGAAACCATTCCAGCCGAAACCCCACAGAGCAAGACTTCCCTGCTGCGCATCAAACAAGCCACCGACGAGTCGCGCTGGGAACAACTGCCACAGCTGGCCATTGATTTTCTGCGGCTGGCACTGACCGAGAGCAATCTGACCCAGACCTGGGGCAGCCTGATACAAAGCCTGATCCGCAGCTGGGATCTGCGCCTGCCCGACCTGCCACAACATCACAAGCAGGCCGCACTGGAGCGGGTGCTGATCAACTATGGCAACCAGCCCGAAGAGCTCAATACCAAACTGTCGGCACTGGTCAGAAACTGGAGCGCCCCTGCCAGCCAGCGCGAAGCGCTAGCCATGCCGGATGATCCGGCAAGCATCGGCAGCAATATTCCCACCGTAGCAGGCCAGGACAATAGCAGCTGGCCGCTATGGCAACGTACGCTGGCCTTTGCCCTCAAGCACGGGCTGGAACCGCGCCTGATCAGCATGCCGGACATGGTGGAATCGCTGGAAGCGCTGATACGCGAGCTGGAACAGGTTTGCGACGACGCCAGCCTCAGCGTCTACATGCCCAAGCTGCGCGGTTTCATGATCAAGCTGGAACTGCAAACCCAGCAGGAAGGCCGCCTGGTTTCCGGGCTGACCAATCTGCTGCGCCTGTTGCTGGACAATGTCGCCGAGATCAACCGCTCGGATGATTACCTGGTCGGTCAGGTCCATTCGCTGCAGGAAGTGCTGTCGCACCAGCCGCTGTCGATGCAGCAGGTGTACCAGCTGGAAACCAGCCTGAAAGAAGTCATCCGCAAGCAGGGCATGCTGAAGAGCACACTGGACGAAGCCACCAGCTCGCTGCGCACCCTGCTGGACCGCTTCATCTCGCGCCTGGCGCTGATGACCGACACCACCGACGACTTCCACAGCAAGATCAGCAAACATAGCGAAAAATTGAAGCAAACCAGCAATGTCGAAGAGCTGAGCGGCATCATTGGTTCGCTGATGGAAGACACCTCGCTGATGCAGCTGGACCTGACTCGTTCGCGCGACGAACTCTTGTCAGCCCGCGAGCAGGTAGAAGCCGCCGAACAGCGCATCAACGAACTGGAAAACGCACTCGAAGCCGCCAGCGCCAAGGTGAAGGAAGACCAACTGACCGGCGCCTACAACCGCCGCGGTCTGGCCGAGCATTTCCAGCGCGAGATCAGCCGTGCCGAGCGCACCAGCAGCGACCTGAGCGTCGCCTTGATCGACGTCGACAATTTCAAGCAGCTCAACGACCGCTATGGCCACCTGACTGGCGATGACGCCCTGAAATATCTGGTGGACGTGATCAAGCACAATCTGCGTCCGGCCGACATCGTCGCCCGTTTTGGCGGTGAAGAATTTGTCCTGCTCATGCCGGATACGCCGGTTGAAGAAGCCATCGACACGGTGCAGCGACTCCAGCGCGAACTGACCCGCACCTTCTTCATGGCCAATAACGACCGGCTGGTCATCACCTTCAGCGCCGGCGTGGCCAAATGGCATCTGGGCGAGCAAGACATCGAAGTGATCGAGCGTGCCGACCAGGCCATGTATCAGGCCAAGATCAGCGGCAAGAACCGGGTCATTTCAGCCGAGCCAGACCGTATCATCTGAGTCACGCAGTCAACACAAAAAAAACCGGGGAGCTACCCCGGTTTTTTCATTCTGCGCTACCGCCCTTGCTCATGCCCTTGCCGGCCTCAGCCCGCTGTCGCCGCACAGCTTTCGGGTCTGCCTGCAAGGGGCGGTAAATCTCTACCCGGTCCCCCTCGCGCAGCACGGTATCCGGCTTGATGGCCTTGCTGAAAATACCCAGCTTGAGAGCCGCAGCATCGATAATGGGAAACTGCGCCAGAATGCCCGACTCCCGCACCGCCTGCTCCGCCGTCGTCCCCACTGCCACCTGCATGGCCATGATGCGCTGCCGTTGCGGCAAGGCACAGGCGACCTCGATCCGAATCAGCTCAGTCATCGCCATAGACCTTGTCGGCATGTTTGATAAAGGCGTCCACCAGCGTGCCGGAGATATGGCCGAACACCGGGCCGATCACCTTTTCCAGCAGCTTGCTGGAAAACTCGTAGCGCAGGGTGAACTCCACCTTGCAGCCAAAATCGCCCAGCGGGGTAAATTGCCACAAGCCCTGCAAGTGCTGGAAAGGCCCCTCGACCAGCTCCATCAGAATGCTTTCGCCATCACGCAGGGTATTGCGGGTAGTGAAATGCTGGCGAATCTTCAGGTAATCAATATGCAGGCTGGCTACCTGCTGATCGCCCTCACGCGAATGCTCTTCTGCCTTGGCGCACCAGGGCAGGAAACGCGGGTAATTTTCCACCTTGTCTACCAGAGCAAACATCTGCGCCGGGGTATGACCAACCAGGACTTTCTTTTCTACAACCTGCATGGGGAAGCCGCACATTGTGCAAAATGATTCAAGCTGGCAAGTTTACCAAAAGCCGCCCCGGCTGTCCGTGCCTGTCCCGCAGCCGATTTCAAGCTGCTGATTTTCAGGAATTTTGGCCTGGACGCAGCTTCTGGTAGAATGCCGGATTCCCTTTTAAAGCCACGGAAATCTCAGGCTCATGAGCATCATCCAGAACCGCAAAGCCTTCCATGATTACTTCATCGAGGAAGAACTCGAGGCCGGGCTTGTGCTGGAAGGGTGGGAAGTCAAGGCCATACGCGCCGGACGCGTCCAGCTCAAGGAAAGCTATATCGACTGGAAAAACGGCGCTTTCTGGCTGATTGGCTGCCACATCACCGCTCTGCAGTCGGCCTCCACCCATGTCAAGCCAGACCCGGTACGCCCGCGCAAGCTGCTGATGTCCCAATCAGAAATGAACCGCTTCATCGGCAAGGTGGAACGCGCCGGCTACACCATGATGGCGCTGGACCTGCACTACAGCAAAGGCAATATCAAGGCCCAGGTTGGCCTGGCCAAGGGCAAGAAGCTGCACGACAAGCGTGACACGGAAAAAGACCGTGAATGGCAGCGTGAAAAGCAGCGCTTCATGAAGAACCAACGAGGTGGCGAATGAAAAAGAGCGCCGCCCTGCCCATTGCACTGATCTGCCTGGGTTCGGTGTGGTTTCTCAAAAGCACCGCCCTGCTGCCAAACACCTCCACCCTGCTTTCCCTGCTACTGGCAGCTGCAGGGTGTCTATTATTGATCATCGACGGCTTCAACAAATCCACCCTGATCAGCAGCCCGCTGCTGGTCTATGCCGGTGCCGCCATCTATCTGCGCGACAATATGGGCCTGCAATTGAGCCACCTGTTGTCGCTGGGCATGGTCGTGATGGGCTTGTTGATGCTGCTGGCACGTAGTGACCGCATTCCGGAGCGCAGCCTGCGCTGGCGCTCCATGCTGGAAGACCAGGACAAATCCTGATCCGGCACACCATTTACCCATTGAACGACAGGCCCTAGGGCCAACGGAACCTTTCAAGGACAGGCATGGACAAGATCCTCATTCTCGACTTCGGCTCTCAAGTTACCCAGTTGATTGCCCGCCGCGTACGCGAAGCTCACGTCTACTGTGAGCTTCATTCGTTTGACATGCCGATTGAAGAAATCCGTGCATTCGGCCCCAAGGCCATCATTCTGTCAGGCGGCCCCAACTCGGTGTACGAATCGGACTATCAGGCCGATCCGGCCCTGTTCGAACTCGGCGTTCCGGTGCTGGGCATCTGCTACGGCATGCAGTTCATGGCACAAAGCCTGGGCGGCAAGGTAGAAGCCGGTGACAAGCGCGAATTTGGCTACGCCCAAATCCAGGCACGCCATCACTCCAAGCTGCTGGAAGGCCTGCAAGACCACATCGACGATGCCGGCAACGGTTTCCTGGATGTGTGGATGAGCCACGGCGACAAGGTAACCGCCCTGCCGGCCGGTTTCCACGTCATCGCCGAAACCCCGTCCTGCCCCATCGCCGCCATGGCCGATGAAGCACGCGGCTACTACGGCGTGCAGTTCCACCCGGAAGTCACCCATACCAAGCGCGGCACCGAAATGATCCATCGTTTCGTACTGCACGTGGCAGGTGCCCTTCCTAGCTGGACCATGCCCAACTACATCGACGAAGCGGTCAAGAAAATCCGTGACCAGGTAGGCGATGAAGAAGTCATCCTCGGCCTGTCCGGCGGCGTGGATAGCTCGGTTGCTGCCGCCCTGATCCATCGCGCCATCGGCCCGCAACTGACCTGCGTCTTCGTTGACCACGGCCTGCTGCGCCTGAACGAAGGCAAGATGGTAATGGAGATGTTTGCACAGAACCTGGGCGTGAAAGTCATCCACGTGGATGCCACCGAACAGTTCATGGGCAAGCTGGCCGGCGAAACCGATCCGGAAAAGAAGCGCAAGATCATTGGCGGCGAATTCGTCGAAGTGTTCCAGGCCGAATCCAACAAGCTGAGCAATGCCAAGTGGCTGGCCCAGGGCACCATCTACCCGGACGTGATCGAATCGGCCGGTGCCAAAACCAAAAAGGCCCACACCATCAAGAGCCACCACAATGTGGGCGGCCTGCCGGAAGACATGAACCTCAAGCTGCTGGAACCGCTGCGCGAGCTGTTCAAGGACGAAGTACGCCAGTTGGGCGTGGCGCTCGGCCTGCCGCACGACATGGTGTATCGCCACCCCTTCCCGGGCCCGGGCCTGGGCGTGCGCATCCTGGGTGAAGTCAAAATGGAATACGCCGACCTGCTGCGCCAGGCTGACGCCATCTTCATCGAAGAGTTGCGCAATACCGTGGACGAAAAGACCGGCAAGAACTGGTACGACCTCACCAGCCAGGCTTTTGCCGTGTTCCTGCCGGTAAAATCGGTTGGTGTAATGGGCGATGGCCGCACTTACGACTACGTGGTGGCACTGCGCGCCGTGGTGACCAGCGACTTCATGACCGCCCACTGGGCCGAACTGCCCTATGCACTGCTGGGCCGCGCCTCCAACCGCATCATCAACGAAGTGCGCGGCATCAACCGCGTGGTTTACGATGTGTCGGGCAAACCACCGGCAACGATTGAGTGGGAATAATATAACGTTAGTCGCTGACATTCGGCAGCTATCGTGAAATCCAACAGCCCCGGCCTTTTGCTCGGGGCTTTCTCTTTTCTGCTTTCGGCAACTATTGATTGAAGACGGAAATTTTTACCGGTATTCTTGACGGTAATCCACTTCCGTTTCATCGACTCCATTCACCATACCGTTACCTCACATTGTGTCGTTTGACGGTATCAAACAGGCTGAAACTCAGCACTGGCGCGGCTTGTAGCGGTTTTACCGTCAGCCCGGGCGATGACGGTAAAAACCCGCACCCGGAGACGGTAACGTGCTCACAGATACCAAGCTGAAGAACCTCAAGCCCCAGGAAAAGCTCTACAAGGTCGCCGACCGTGACGGCCTGTATGTAGCCGTCTCCCCTGCCGGTACCGTTACCTTCCGTTACGACTACCGCCTGAATGGCCGCCGGGAAACCCTTACCATTGGCCGTTATGGGCCTGCCGGGCTCTCCCTGGCCGCTGCGCGCGAGGCCCTGATCGAGGCCAAGAAAGACATCGCTGCCGGCAAGTCGCCGGCCAAGGAAAAGCAGCGCGGTAAACGGCAAGATCGGGCGGCAAAAACCTTCGGCGAATTTACCGTCAGCTGGCTGGCGGATTACGGTATGGCCGAGAGCACCAAGGCCATGCGAGAGAGCATTCTGAACCGCGATATCCTGCCGGTATTCCAGAATCACAAGCTCAGTGAAATTACCGACGAAGACCTGCGCAGCCTGTGCGACAAGATCAAAGGCCGTGGAGCTCCGGCCACTGCCGTGCACGCCCGGGAAATCGTCCAGCAAATTTACCGTTGGGCCATCGAGCGTGGCCAGAAGGTAACGAACCCGGCCGATACCGTCAGCGCGTCGTCGATCGCTACATTCAAGCCGAAGGACCGCGCCCTCTCCCCCGACGAGATCCGCATCTTCTTCCAGCAGCTCGAGCACGTCAGCACGCTGCCGACGATCCGCCTGGCGCTCAAGCTGGTGCTGCTCACGATGGTGCGCAAGAGCGAGCTACTTAATGCGACCTGGGACGAGGTGAATTTTACCGACGCGGTATGGACGATCTCAGCGGACCGGATGAAGGCGCGCCGGCCGCACAACGTCTATCTGTCGCAGCAGAGCATGGACATCATCATCGCGCTCAAGACCTGTGCCGGCGGCTCCAAGTTCCTGCTGCCGTCGCGCTATGAGGGCGACAAGGGAATGTCGAACGCGACCCTGAACCGGGTCATTGACGCGACGGTAGAGCGCGCCCAGGCGGCCGGGCTGCCGCTGGGGTCGTTCGGCGTGCATGACTTGCGGCGCACGGCCAGCACGCTACTGCATGAGGCGGGGTTCAATTCGGATTGGATCGAGAAGTGCTTGGCGCACGAGCAGAAGGGTGTTCGGGCGGTCTACAACAAGGCGGAATACGTGGATCAGCGGCGGGATATGCTGCAGCAGTGGGCGGACATGGTGGACGGGTGGATTGCCGGGGCCAAGAAAGAGGCCTGACCCCGGCCTGTGATGCTCATGCGGCCCTTTTGGTGGGCCGCGTCTTGCGCTGGTGCACATCCGGGCCCGGCGCTTTCTCTACGTCGTTGGCGGCTTCCTTGCGCGCCTCGATCCAGGCCACCACCTCGTCGTAATCCCACACCACGCAGCGCGAGGTCAGGTTGAAGCGCTTCGGGAATTTACCGTTGCGCTCCATCTCATAGATGGTCGAATCGGCCAGCGGGACCATCTTGCGCAGCTCGTCACGGCGGACGGTGCGTTTCAGCGGTGCATTCATTGTTCTTCCTTTCTTGCCAAGCCGGCGTCTTCCAGCTGGATCTTGAGTTGTTGTGTGCGCACGAAGCTCTTCACCTCGTACACGTCCATTCCCATGTAAGCCCGGCGCGTAAGGTCAACCACCGCACGGCCGGCGGCGATCTCCTCCTTGGCCAGATACTCGGCACGCTCTAGCTTGCCCATCAGCACCCGCACCGGGCCGGTGTCGATATCGAGCCGGTAATGCAGCGCCAGGCGCTGCCAGAGCTCGCACCAGCCCAGCATCGCAGGTACCAGCGCGTACCAGGTCGAATCCTCGAAGTCCTTGAACACCACCACGTCGTCGATTACGTAGATCTCGCCGGCATCCAGGCAGTCGAGCATGTGGTCGATCGGCGCGAAACAGCGGTGCACCTCGACCAGACTCGGGCGGTTCGGCCCGGTGTAGCGGCGCCGGGGCGGCGGTACCGGCTTGGCCCGGACAACCTCTCTACGCTGCGCGCGGTTCATACCTCGATCCTCCGGAACTCCACCACCCACACCCACGGATTGGCATTCCAGCAGCTGTTACCTTCCCAGCCGTTGATCTTCGTCCATAGCATCGAATACAGCTCTTCCGGGCAGTACCAGTTGCTGCTGTTGTGGAGCTCTGCCTCGCACGACTTCACCCCTTCGGCCAAGGCATCAGCCTCACTGATGTCCTGCAGGCGCTCGACGCGAACGCTGGTGATTTCCAGCAAGATGCGGCTGGCCCAGCGCGGCATGTGGATAGACGGTCGCCAGCCGTGCTGAAACGGCTTCGGTGCCATGCCGGCGGCTCGCTCTGCAGGGAAAAGGCGGTGCATCTCCGTCCATGACTGGTTCTTGCTGGCGGCGTAGACGACGGTGGCCAGGTCGGTGGCGAGTCCGTGAAGCTGCCAACTCTCCCGAACCCACAGCCGGTCGCCGGGCTGGCCGTACGGGCACGCCTTCAAGACGTGCGCCGGGTGAGAGCGATCAGAGTTCCACCAGTATTGCTTCCGGCCATGCTGTACATACTGAAGGCCATGGCCGCCCGGGTAAGGCTTCGGATCGAATTGCGGCTTTACAATCCGCCGCGTCTGGGTCTTCTCTCCGGCCAGCAGGGCGCGCACCATCGACGCGCTGAACAGTATCGGGCGTTCTTTAGTCATGGCACGCCTCATCAGGATCACGCATGCCGGACATCACGGCAGCTTGGTAGCGGGTGTAGCCTTCCTCGCAGTAGGCACGGTAACGCTCAAAGTCGCGGCGGCCGTTTTCCCAGCCGTGCATGTAGTAAGGCTGGTCGCGGAGCTCCGGATTCGGCTGCTTGCCGGCGTGGGCGTCGTCGACTCCCTTGTTGTACAGATTCATGCTTTCACCTCCGGATATTCATTCCACTCACGACCACCGAGCAAACGGCCAGCACTGCGCTTGCCGACCTTTACCACCGTCAGCACGTCGGCGTTTTCGTCTTTGGGCAAGTCTTCACCCCAGAAGCTGCCATCGCTGCGGATGTGGCGAACCTCGCCTTTGACGGTGCCGAATGCCGGCTGGCCGGCGCTCACCCACTCGCCCCACTGCTTGAACAGGAAAGGAACGCCGGATTGGGCGCAATGGTCCTTGAGCCGGTACGCCCAATCCGGATGCATCGGCCGGGCCTTCGGGCCACTCTCGCCTCCAACTACGACCCAATCAACGCCGGTGTCATTGAAAAAATCGGCGCGGTGCTCGAACATCGGCATCAGATCCACCGGACCAAGCAGAGGCTCGGCGCTGATCCAGCGCACCGCCGCCGGAGTCTGCAGCAGCAGCGGGATGCGCTCGTCCGCGGTGGCCTGGTCTTCAACGCTCACGCCCAGCCAGACGTTTGCATAGGGGAATGCCGGGCCGCAGTTGTCGTAGCCGCCGCGGCCGGCTTTGGCCGGTTTCCAGTCGATACCTTCCGGCATATGCTCGGAAATACGGTCATCGTCGAAGCACGCCGCTCCATCAGCAACCCACTGGAAAAACTCGACCATGCGTTCCGGTCGCTTGGTCAGCACCTGATAGGTGTGCCGTGTGGTGACGCTCATCACAGCAAACACTGCAGCAATGAACTCAAACGGCACATCGGGGTGGAACAGATCCGACATGCTATTGACGAAGATCCGGCGTGGCCGGCTCCAGCGCATTGGCTGGTCCAAGCGCTCCGGGTGGCACATCACGTCGGTGAACTCGCGGCCGTGATAGACCGTGTTCGGCATGGCCGACAGGCGCTTCCAGTCGCGCAGCGCGTAGCAGTGCTTGCAGCCCTGGGAAACCTTGGCGCAACCGGTGACCGGGTTCCAGGTGGCGTCAGTCCATTCGATTCCGGTTTTGTCGCTCATGCTGCTTTCCTTTCCTCTGCACGGGCCACGGCCACCACTTCGCCGTTTTCGATCCAGAACGACTGCATGGTGTCGGGCAGCTTGGTCGGGACTTCCTTGAGGGTGCCGCACACCACAGCGCTGTCCAGGTCGCCGCCGTAGGCCAGTTCATCCAGTAGGCCCAGCATGTCCTTGCGGCCGGCCATATCCAGCACGTCGAAGCGGTCCAGCACCACAAGCCTGAGGCCCGACAGGTTGGCCACCACCAGCGCCAGCAGGCAGTCAGTGCGCCACTGCTCAGACTCGGACAGCAGGCCGTACACGCGGCCGTCGGCGGTGATGTCCATGTCGTGGCTGATCTGTACGCGCGCCCAGCCGGCCAACTTGGCGTATTCGAACAGCAGGTCATTCACCGGGCGCAGGGCGTCGGCCAGGATCTCGCCCGGGATGCCATCCGGCGCCAAGGCGTCGGCGATCAGGCTCCAGGCCAGCACGTCGGCGTGGTGCTTACCGGCTTCCTTGGTTTTCTTGGCAGCCTCGGCCGCAGCGCGCTGGCTGGCGCGGTGGCCTTCCAGATCGGCTGCCAGCTTCTTCTGGCTAGCCTGCAGGGTGTTGATGCGCTCTGCCGCTGCGGCTACCTGGGCGTCGGTGACGGTCTCGCCGCCCTCTTCCTCCTGCAGGACCTTCAGTTGTGCGGCAGCATCCTGCGCCTGCTTGAGGTCGCGGTGGTCGTTGGCCACGGCGCGTTCCATCATGCCCAGCGAGCGCTGCAGTTCAGGCAGGTGGGCGAGGTCTTCCGGACTGGCTGGCTTACCCTCTTCATTCAGGCTACCGTGCGCGTCCTCGTAGAGGTCCAGCGCATTGCAGGCGTTGACGTAGACAGGCCGGTCGCTGCCCAGCGGCTGCTTCTCGTTCACCATGCCGTTCAGTGCTCTGGCCAGGTCGTGCACCAGCCCCGTGCGAGGAGCCGGGCCGGCGGAGATGGCCGCCACCTGATCCTTCACGTTGGCCAGATCCTGCTCATCGACCACCAGCCGCTTTTCGATGCTGGCCAACTTGCCGGCCTGCTCGGTCAGCTGGGCGATCTTGGCGGCGCGGCCACCGGATGCCTGGTGCTGAGCCTTCAGGGTGCCGAGGTTCTGCTGTGCCTGTGCAATCTCACCATTGACGACATCGAGGTCGTGCTCGGCCTGCAGGATGGCTTCCTCGGCCACCACCGGCTTGTCGGCCTTCCAGCCCTCGGCCTTCTTCTCGCCGTAGGTCTCGCCGGTCACGGCGCGCCAGGCGCCTTTCGCCTCGGTGGCGCGGGTTTTGGCATCCTTCTCAGCGGACGGGAAACCGGCGCGCAGCAGCGGCAGCACCGCATCGACCTTGACCGGATCGGCGCCACGGGCGGCCAGGCGCTTTTGCACCTCTTCAGCGCTGGCACGGCAGCCGGTCAGGGTGAACAACACGCTGCGGCGGTCGTCGGCTGCAGCCGCGGCGAAGCGTTCCGGCGACAGGACGTACTGCAGCGCTGCGCGCGCCTTCTCCGGATCCTCGATCTGCTTGCCGAAGAACTTGGTCTCGCCATCCGGCAGGGTCGTCTCGGTGCGGCGGCCGTCGGCCAGCTCGACGGAGATCGAAGCGGCCTTCTGGCCCTCGGCCACCATCTGCAGGTAATCCTTCTTCTTGCTCACGCGGGTGGGTTCACCGCTGAGAGCCATCACAACAGCATCGCGCAGCGAAGACTTGCCCGCGCCGTTCTTGCCGCTGACCAGGGCAACCGGGGCATGCAGCTGCATGTCAGCGTTGCGCAGGGACTGGAAATTGCTGATCTTGATCGATTGGAGTTTCATGCTGCTTGCTCCCGTACCAGTTGAATGACGTTCTCGCGGGAAGCGACCGGCAGGCGTGCAACCTGCAGGGCGGCTTCCAGCTCGTCGATGCGGCGGTTTGCTTTGTCGAGCGCCTGTTCCAACATGCCGGCGCTCTCGGCCTGGGCAGCCAGGGCGATGTTCTGACTCCCGAGCTCGAGCAGTTGCTTGCGCAGGTTTTCGTTGCGGAGCTCGAGCGCGGTGTAGTCGTCAGGTTTGCTGAGGACGCCGATCTGGTCCTTGAGCTGACGAACCTCCACCAGCAGGCCATGCCGCTCATTGCCAAGCCGATTGACGGCGCTTTCGTAGTCACGGCACAGCGACTCAACAGCCGTATAGCGAGTCTTGAGCAGATCATGCGCAGCGCGCAGCCGGTCATGGCTAGCGGCATGCTCGCGCAGCTGGGCGTTTTCCTGCTCAAGCTTGGTGATGGTCATCTCGGCGATGGCGACCAGCAGGAGGAGATTGATAGCGTTGGTTTTCATCGGGTCATTCCTTATCGGGTGGTCAGCACTTCACGGCTGCCATTGCTTTGCATGGGGGAGACAATGCCGACCTGCTCCATTCCTTCGATCAGGCGGGCTGCGCGGTTGTAGCCGATGCGCAGCTGACGCTGTACGGAGGAGATCGACGCCCTGCCGCTCTGCATGACGCTTTTGCAGGCCTCGTCGAACAGCGGGTCATCCTGGCCACCGCCTTCGGTCAGTGCCGTGGTGAAGGTCACGCTGGGGGCCGACTCTTCAGCGCCGAACAGATCCGGCTGGGCGGCCACATACACGTCGACCTCTTCCTGCAGCAGCTCGGCCAGCGTGGCGCATTCGTCCTTCATCGGCTGGAAGCTGCACTGCCAGGTCAGCCAGAGCTGATTGCCGTCGAGCGGCTCGATCTGGAATTTGCTGACGCGCACGCCATGGAAGCGGCAACCGGCAATCACCAGTTCGCAGTCCTGCACCTCGTGCTTGTACTTCAGCGGCTCCATCATCTGGTTGCGGACGGCACCGGTACCGGGCAGGTACAGGAAGCTCTCCAGCTGCTCGTCGAAGAACACCAGGGCGGCACTTCCTGTTTTCGCCGTCAATTTGAGGTCCAGAGCGAGGGTCTTGTCCTCGTCCGGACCTTCCTTCCGAGCATTGAAGTGCTTGATCTCGGCTTTGCCTTGGAAGTTGAACAAGGACATGGCTTACTCCATGTCGGCCAGGTCGCGCTGACGACGCTGGCGGCCCTGCGGTTGCTGCTGGTTGGCGATGGTCTGCTCGACGATCTTGGCGTCGTGGTCCGACAGGCTGCGGGCGATGTCGCGGGCCATGTCCAAGTCGCCAGCCTTCACGAAGCCCAGGGCATCTTCCAGGCCGAACATAGATTCCTGCCCGCCCTGCTCTTGCTGCTGCAGGACTTCGCCGGTTTCGAGGTCAACGTCCGGCGGCGGTGCCTGCTCGGCGCTTCCGGTACCGGCATCGTCCTGGCCAGGCTGCGGCGCGTCGTCATCGACCACGCTGTATTCGCCGGTCAGGATGGCCGCGTTGTCCTGCGTCTGGCCGGCGTCGGCACGCTCATCCAGCCCGACCGCCTGCTGCAGCTCGATCGACACCGGCAGGTACTTGAACAGGCGACGGATAACCGTCTTCTTGGCCATCTCGTCGAAGTGCGACACCCACGGGCCGTTGTTGCCGGCTTTGCTCTGCGCACGCACCTTCTCCACTTCCAGGCGGCTCATGACTTCGAACTGGATGCCGCCATCCTTGAGGCGTGCCACGGCGTAGACGTGGGTCAGCGGGCCGGGCTCGCCGTTTTCGCAGGGGACGTGCTGCAGGTCTTCATGCAGCCCGTACTGGTAGCTGAACTTGTCGTTCTGGTAGACCGCGCGTGCGGCCAGGCTGACGATCTGACCGGAGCGGCGCGCCAGGTCGATCATGCCGCGATAGCCGACGATGAACTGCACCTCGGTGATACCCTTGCGGCGGTTCTCGAACGGCAGCAGGTAGGCGTGGCCGAGTGCACCGCCCGGCTCCAGGCCGAGCTGGGCGCACTGCATGATGGCGCCGAGGAAAGAGGTCTGCTCGCAACGAGCCAGCGCCGGCACCTTGCGGATCTCGGTCAGCGCGATGCGTGCCAGGCGGTCGGACGTCATGTGCTTCGGCAGGGCCAGCGCCATCTGCGCCTTGATCTTCGGATCGGACATCAGCGCAGCGATGGTCTGCGGCTTGTTGCTGGTGGCTACTTGGCCGGTAGCGGCGGCTTTGAGGGCTTGAGTGCTCATGGTCTGGTCCTTACTTGATGCGGAGTACGCGGCTCACAGAGGCCTTGCGGAATTCTTCATACAGGGCCGGGTGGGCCACTTCGAAAGCCTTGGTATCAAAGCGGCGGGTGGTCTGACTCTTCCAGGTCAGCACCGGGCGGCCCATCACCGTCAGGGCGGTGTTGTCCTGCATGAAGAGCTTGATGCGCTCTTCCTGAACCTCGATTTCGCTCTCCAGGCGCTTCACATTGCCCTTGAGGTCACGCAGCAGGTTGAAGGCGTCCAGCACCTTCACGTCGGCCTCGATGCTGGTTCCTGCGTCACGCTCGAATAGGCGCAGGATGTCGCTCACTGCCGTGGCTGGCGGCGGGTCGAGGTTGGTGATGCGGTCCCAGAAGGCCAGTTCCTGCTCGCGGATCGCCGCGATGGTTTCTTCGTCGCGGTCGACCTGGTACACGCGGAAGTCGTCACCGCCGATCAGTACGCCGAACACCGTGCGCTGCTTACCGGTCACCATCAGGCCGTGCATGGCCTGGGCGGTGTAGTGCACCGGGATGGCATCGGTCTGTTCCTCACCCCATTCCTTGGCCTTGAACGGGCTCACGGTCTTGATCTCGATGTTCTCGCCGCTGGCGGCCTCGGCATCGATCTCGGCAGCGATGAAGTCGTATTCCGGGTCGAGATAGCGGCAGCCGCGGCGGACGATCTCCAGGCCCGTTTCCTCGGCCAGCAGGTCGATCACGTACGGTTCCATGCGCTGGCCACGGGTCAACACCTTCTGACGCATCGGGTCGAGCGGTTCGGCGCGCGGCTGGACCTTGTCCAGGTAGACGTCCAGCGGCGTGCGCCAGGGGGAGATCCCGAGGATCCCGGCGACATCGCTACCACCGAGGTACTTGGTGCGCTCAAGCTGGCCAACATTGATAGGGGCATTCATCGCAATTCCTTTCAGTAGGGGTCAGTGCCGATCAACTCGCGCAGCTGGCGGCGCTGCTCAGCGTCGTCCTTGCGCTTCTTCAAATCAGCGGAAACGGGTTTGGTTTTGAACTGCACGCCGCGCATCACGGTGCGGCTGCGGGCTTCTGCGGTGACGGCGATCCAGTCGCGCATCTGGGTGTCGTGGCCGATCACGCTGCTTCCTTCTGCATCTGCGCCTCGGCGGCGGTGTCGATCCACTGGCGGGCGAACTCGGCCAGCGCCGGATAGCGGCGGCAGAAAGCCGGATCGCGCTCGAACGCCCCGCACAGCACTTCCTTGCCGACGAAGGCGTGAAACTCGGCGACCGCCTCGGCCGGCGTGCCCGGGCCGTACAGCGCTTCGGTGAAGCCTTCGGCCAGCTCGTCGCGGCGGTCGTCGAGCATCAGGTCGGCCGTACAGGCGATGCCGCTGGCGCGGTTGTCGGCCCGCTCTTCCGCCTTGAGGTAGTGGTGCAGGTCGTGGGTGACCGCACAGGAAATTTTCGACAGGCTCATTGCAGCTGCTCCAGTGCTTGGGCTATGCCCATGAGGGTGAAGAAGGCGGCCACAGCCAGCAGGGCGCCGACGGTGCGAATCAGGAACGCTTTCACGCGCTCACCTGCTTGGTGGTGGAAGTGACGAGGCGCAGGGCCGGGACCAGGCGAACGACCATGCTGCGGCGGTCACGTTTGGCGATGCGGCCGGTGGCTTCTTCGACGGCCTGGATCTTGTCCGGCGAGCTGGCGCGTACCGTCACGGACGGCTTGAGTGCGAAAGGTGCGTTCATGCTGCTTTCTCCAAATTTTTCCCAAGATTGATGGCCAGCTCCTCAACGCAAGCCCGCGCAGCCTGCTTGTATGCTTCAGCACGATCGCCCGAGTACTCGTTATCAACACGCTCCTCAAACTCGTGGATCGGCCCCCAGAAGCAGCCGGCAGCAATGTGCGGAATATCGCCGACCCATGCGGCAAAGATCGTGCGATTGTTGCGACCGCAGTTCTTGCGGTGAGTGACATTGCTGAAATGCTCGGGGTCGAGATACACCGAGTCAGCAGAAAACGATTCCGGCAGGCTGGTGATACCGGTGCCTTCCAGGTCCAGGAAGCCGCCGACGCTCAGGCCATCCGGCAGGCTGGTGATACCGGTGCCGCGCAGGTCCAGGGAGCCGCCGACGCTCAGACCATCCGGCAGGCTGGTGATACCGGTGCCGCGCAGGTCCAGGGAGCCGCCGACGCTCAGGCCATCCGGCAGGCTGGTGATACCGGTGCCGCGCAGGTACAGGAAGCCGCCGACGCTCAGGCCATCCGGCAGGCTGGTGATACCGGTGCCTTCCAGGTCCAGGGAGCCGCCGACGCTCAGGCCATCCGGCAGGCTGGTGATACCGGTGCCGCGCAGGTACAGGAAGCCGCCGACGCTCAGGCCATCCGGCAGGCTGGTGATACCGGTGCCGCGCAGGTACAGGGAGCCGCCGACGCTCAGGCCATCCGGCAGGCTGGTGATACCGGTGCCTTCCAGGTCCAGGAAGCCGCCGACGCTCAGGCCATCCGGCAGGCTGGTGATACCGGTGCCGCGCAGGTCCAGGGAGCCGCCGACGCTCAGACCATCCGGCAGGCTGGTGATACCGGTGCCGCGCAGGTCCAGGGAGCCGCCGACGCTCAGGCCATCCGGCAGGCTGGTGATACCGGTGCCGCGCAGGTACAGGAAGCCGCCGACGCTCAGGCCATCCGGCAGGCTGGTGATACCGGTGCCGCGCAGGTACAGGGAGCCGCCGACGCTCAGGCCATCCGGCAGGCTGGTGATACCGGTGCCTTCCAGGTCCAGGGAGCCGCCGACGCTCAGGCCATCCGGCAGGCTGGTGATACCGGTGCCGCGCAGGTCCAGGGAGCCGCCGACGCTCAGGCCATCCGGCAGGCTGGTGATACCGGTGCCGCGCAGGTCCAGGGAGCCGCCGACGCTCAGGCCATCCGGCAGGCTGGTGATACCGGTGCCGCGCAGGTACAGGGAGCCGCCGACGCTCAGGCCATCCGGCAGGCTGGTGATACCGGTGCCTTCCAGGTCCAGAGAGCCGCCGACGCTCAGGCCATCCGGCAGGCTGGTGATACCGGTGCCTTCCAGGTCCAGGAAGCCGCCGACGCTAATATGTCCGGCATCATTCGCGGTGAACGGGATGCGGTGCTTTTCGAGATACGCCAGTAAATTCATGCCACTTTCTCCTGTGATTTCAGATGCTCCAGCACGGCCACGCTGAGCGCGGCGCAGTCGAACAGCTCGGCCGCATCGGTCGCGCTGTCTGCCAGATACACTTCGGTTACTTCGAAGCCGGCCGTCTGGCCGGGGTGGAATGCGGCCGGGCGCTCCGGCCTTGTGTAGATGCCGCGCACCACCAGGTCGAAACCATCAAACTCCAGCGTGACCTCGCCGCGCTGGTAGCCATGCACCAGTTCGGCCTGCCGCATCAGCTGGATGACTGCGGCTGATAGCTGGGACAGGCTCATGGCAACTGCTCCAGCACCTCGGCCACCACCGTGCAGATGATGAACATCGTCACCACGAGCAGGCCGCCAAGGATGTTTTTCAGGGTTTTCATGGCCGCACCTCGTGTACCGGAATGCCGTGAGCGGAGAAGCCGACGAAGCGCAGATGAACACCCTGCGCCCGCAGCTCGCTGGCCATTTCTTCAGTCAGCCAGCCGATGATTTTGGTGATGGTCATTTGCACCTCAATGGAATAAAAAAAGCCCGCTGGGTGGCGGGCAAAGGGACTGCTGAGGAGAGTCATGCAGGGTAAATCTGTGGTGAAAAAGATGGCCGGCTTTCACCGGCCCAAGGCTCGTTTCCCACCACTACAAAACGCTACTTTTTATGGGCTGCCAGATACTTTGAAATCCTCAAAGGCTGGGAAAAACGCTCAACATCGGCGGGCACTGGGAAGGCATGAAGCTTGGTCGCGCATTCGCGGCATGCTTCTGCAAAAACTTCTACCTCCATGTCATGGAAAAGCCCGTACCATATCGAGGACAATTCCGGCGTTTTGCTGTGCTCAGGCAGAGGAAACAGCACGGCGAAGCGCGACAATGTTTGCTCCACCAATTCTTGGGTAACCTTCATGGAAAAGACCTCGATAAAAGAAATTTCGCCACGCGACATCGAAAAAGCGTTTGCTGATGCGCCCCAGAAACTGACTGGTAAGGAATGGTCGGTTGAAGTGAATGGCCTAAACTTCAATCTGAATGTGGATGAGCTGTCGTTGCTCCCTTCATCTGAAACGGCAGCGATGTCGCTCAAAGCCAAGGAAATCCGTAAACCATACGAAAAAGACCCATCAATTCCCTTCTGACCATCAGACTGAAGCCGGCTACTCAACCAGCTTCAGTCTGCCGCCTCTTTCGAAGCGGCTATCGTTCCGACCACCCCACTCCCTTCATCTGCTTCTTGGCTCCCCGAGCCTTCCCGCACAGCGCCTCCGCTTCATCGCGCGCTGCCGCTGGTTGCATCCAGTTGCTTCATGATCGGCTGTCACCCATTGGCAGGCGCTTGCCCGCGCACTGCCCCGGAGGGTGACGACCGTACTGCTGCTGCGTTGTGTAAGGAGCGGTGCCGCTGGGCTGGCTGATGGGGTGAATATACACAAACGTGTTTTTCATAGTCAACACATTTGTGTTTTGCGGTGTGTTTTTTGCACACATACATGATTGGGATGCGACCGGAGTGTGGTGATGACGCAAAAAAGCCCGCACTGTGGCGGGCTGCATGAGGGAAGACAAAGCCCCGTACATGGCGGGGCTCAGCTGGCCGGTTGGTTTTTATCCGAGGGAAGGATGCCGGCCGATCACAGTGTGGGCTTGCGTCTGACTGGCGTCAATCTGGCCGGACATTCGCGCAGGCTATCCTTCCAATCGCCCTGGTAGCCAAAGTCGGGAGCTGGGTCCATGTCGGCATACCAGATGTGTGCAAAAGGGATCGTCTTGGGCGGAGTGAACCAGTGGGCCTGTCCGTCCGCATTGATTGCCCACCACTTGGCACCCTTGGGGGCCTGCCGCCAGTCGACTTCGAACATGGGGACCTCCATGCATAAAAAAACCCGCCGGAGCGGGTTACTTTTTCTGAGGCACTGCTTGAGTCGGTGCTTGCGACGGCACCACTATCACTGTTGGTGCCGGGCTTGGAGTGGACTCAGCCTGCTTGAGTTGCATGTAGCCAACCCATATCCCCGCAACCGCAAAGACAATGCCGACAACCCACTGAGCCATGCTAATCGAGGATTTCAGTCCTTCAATATGAGACTTCAAGCCATCGATCTTTCCTTCAATCCCTTTCTCTACACCATCCACCTTGGCCTTGACTGACTCAAGGTTGGCGCTCAGGGATTTCTCAGAGGCATCAACCTTGGCAGAAAGTGCGGTGATAGCCGCTTCCGAACGAGCAGCTTGCTCACGCATGAACAGCTCAAAACTGGCCATGCGCTCGTCCGTGCGGCTCATTCGATCATCAAGGCGGCTCATCCCTTCGTCGAACCTAGCAGCAACCCCAGCAAGTTGCTCTTGGCTTGCCTGCTTGATCTCAGACGCGACAGCCCTCACCTCGGCCAGGTTCTGGCCCAGCTTGGCGTCAAGTTCTTCACGGCTGATGGGGGTGGTCATGTCTGAAGTATGGGGGCATTGGCTTGATTCTTCAACCAATAGCTGCTCTACAGCTTCAACATGGATAGTCTTTGATTCAGCCACATCTAAACTTTTGTATTCAGCCCGCCGTGATTCCTCGTATTTTTCTGTAGCCGCTTTGAATTTTGTTGTTGTTATTGGAGTGGATTTATTGATCATCACAAATCCTTACTATCGCTCTTTTCTGCATCATCACTATTTTCTTGCTCTGGATTATTTTCAAGCCAGCTTAATATACGACGAACACCATGTAGCCTTGTGTATCCACAATTATCACATTCAACGGGCACTACCACATGGCTTGCCCCAAGAATGGCTGCAGTATTTTTATCTGAATCATACCGAACCTGAGGTAAGGTATTTATCAATATTTCGTTACTTCCCTGGTTTTCATAGGAATTAACTGTCCATTCATCTTTCCCGCATACCGGGCACACACCATCATGATTGGGATTTGAAAAGAAACGAACAAGATCAGGAATGGATAAGTTTTTAATTTCTGCCATCGCATTTAACTCACAATAATAATGTTTTTTAAAGGTCGCCTATATCTTCCAAATTACATAGACAGGCCAATTACCTAGACATCGCACAGCACCGGCGTCACCCACCACGCCAGACCATCTTGCCGATGATGCTATCAGCGCGGACGGCCCTGGAAGATCACCTTGCCGCATATTTGCGAGTCTTCCGGAATCTTGATGATGCGATCAGGCCATGCCGGGTTGATCGCCAGCAAGAATGTGCCTTCGTGCGTGATCTGCAGGCGTTTGAAGGTGGCTTTGTGGTCAGGGCTGCGGACAATCACATCATCACCGTGCTCGTAGTTCCCACGCTGGTCGATAAAGATCAGCTCTCCGTCCCGATACTCGGGACTCATGCTTTCACCATTCACACGAAGGATGTAGGCATTCGGCCCATGCGCTACTGGGCACGGATACCATGCCTCAGCATCGCCAGGCTGGAAGTTGTCGATCACATCGCAGAACTCGCCTGCCTTCACCCAACTGATCAGCGGGAGCTGGCCGCGAGAGTCTGGGCCTGGAGATATGTTTTCGTCGAAAATTTCACCACGCCCTGGGAGTAGCTTTGGCTCCTTGCCATAGCGTAACCACTCAACCGTCACCCCTAGCGCTTCCGATAGCTCAAAGGTGTAGCGTGACTCACCATCGCGCAGCTCAATGTTGCCGACAGTCGAGCCATGCTTTCCACCAATTGCCCTGGAAAGTTGGGTTTGGGTCATCCCCAGTTCTTCGCGCCGTTCTTTCACGCGCTCGCCGTATGTCTTCATAAACACAATCGTATCTACATCATCGAACACATGCGTGGAATCGTTATTGGACTCTTCTACACATTTGTGTATTATTGACACCATGGACTGGACACACATCATTCTTACCCTCGAATCGAACGGCATGACCCGCGACCAGATCGCGGAAGAAATCGGCTGTTCTCGTTCAATGATCAACGCGCTTGCTCTTGGTCAGCGCGGTAAGCGCCTGTCCTACGAAATTGGCGCTGGTCTTAAGTCGCTCTTTGACCGCCACGAGAACAGTCGCCATGCCGCTTAACAACCTGGCCACCGGCCAACAACGTAAGGAGGAAAACCATGCGTAAGCGTGACCCTCTGGTGATGGAAGCAAAGAGCCGTTTAACGGAGGCGGAGTACGAAGACCTTCAGGTTGCTGCCGACATGGAAACCGGCGGGAACATTGCTGCGTACCTTCGTAAAACGATCCGCGAAAAGCTGTACGGCCAACTGGGATCAACTGTACGTGACACACCCAGGGTCAGCAGTCCCGCAGCGGCCTGAAACGTCCCTATTCGGATGGTGAGTTATGAGCGAAGAGCACGTCGAAACCCGCATTCTGGTTCCGTCGGAACTGGCAGCGCAGGTGGAAATTGCCCGGGCAAGGGATGGGAAGCCCTTGAATGAGTACTGGGTGGAAACGATGGACCGGAAATTGAACGGGGTCATCGGGATAAAGCAGAGAGAACAGCGGGACAAGGAGGCCTGAAAAGGCCCTTTGTCGTTTCTGGAAAAACAAAACCCCGCTGGAGCTTGGAGGCGATGGCGGGGTTCTGAATAACTCGGAAGTCAGGAGTGATTATGACCACAAGTAATGGGCATTTCAAGCCCACAGCATCACTGTTTTTCTTTGTGCGGGGGGCGGTATGAGCATCGTCCACGTTGTAAGCATGTCCGGTGGAAAGGACAGCACTGCCACCCTGCTTCTAGCCATCGAGTTGCACGGCCGGGAAAACGTGCGCGCTGTCTTCGCCGACACGGGCAATGAACACGAATCCACCTACGAATACGCCCTTGATTACATACCCAGTGCGCTGGATATCCGGGTAGATGTGGTAAAGGCCAACTTCGCCGAGGAGTTTGCAACCAAGCGCAAGAATCTTGAGCGCATTGCTGCCGGAGAGCCCGAGTCAGCCATCTATGGCAAGCGCCAGTTCAAGTATCACTGGACGCCAGAGGCCGCGCGCAGGGCGCTG
Organism: Aquitalea aquatilis; assembly: GCF_005155025.1. NCBI lineage: Bacteria > Pseudomonadati > Pseudomonadota > Betaproteobacteria > Neisseriales > Chromobacteriaceae > Aquitalea > Aquitalea aquatilis. The sequence continues at coordinate 4,336,024 of NZ_CP039731.1, forward strand.
AAAGTGCTCCACCCCACAGGCATCCCTTATCTGGATCTCTGCCTGGTGCGCGGCGGCTTCCCCAGCCGCAAGCGCCAGTATTGCACCGAGTACCTGAAGACCAAGCCACTCACCGAGTACGCACTGGAGGTGATCGATACCGGCGCTGCGGTCTGGAGCTGGCAAGGCGTGCGGATTGACGAGAGCGATTACCGCCGTGAACAGCTTCAGGGTACCGGTGCCTGCGTGAAGTCTTTCGAGGTGGTTGGCGGCGGCCTGTTCATTCATCGCCCGATCCTGCGCTGGAAGGCTGAGGACGTATTCGAGGCTCACCGCGTCGCAGGAATCCTGCCAAACCCGCTTTATCGCCAGGGGATGACCCGTGTTGGCTGCATGCCATGCATCAATTGCGGGAAAGATGACCTGCGCGAGATCGCGGCCCGCTTCCCAGAGCACATCGAGCGTATTGCGGAATGGGAGCGCTTGATCTCCCAGGCCTGCCGGCCGCGCTCGCCAGTGTCTTTTTTCCATATGGGCACCAAGGGACATCAAGGCCAAGACAGCACCATCTGGAATGTTGTCGAGTGGTCCAAGACCAGCCGCGGCGGAAAGCAATACGACATGCTCGCCGAACTGATTGAGCCTGCGGCGTGCTCCTCAGCCTATGGCCTTTGCGAGTGAAGCCATTATGAGCAAGAAAACCAACGTCTGGATGCCGCTTTACATCGCCGATTACCTGGCGGATACCACGCGGCTCACTACCGAGCAGCACGGTGCATACCTGCTGCTCATCATGGATTACTGGCGCAATGGCCCGCTGCCGGATGATGACGGTTCGCTGGCCAACATCACCCGCCTGTCGATGCCGCAATGGAAGAAGCACCGCCCCGTCCTGGCCCGTCTGTTCCTTGTTGAGGGCGGCGAGTGGCTGCACAAGCGTGTGGACACCGAGCTTCAAGCAGCGGCTGAGAATGCTGCCAAGCATGAAGAAAGAGCAAAGAAAGCAGCTGCTGCAAGGTGGTCCAAGGAAAGCAAAAGCAATGCTTCAAGCAATGCTACAAGCACACCTCAAGAACAGCTTGAGGAATGCCCTTCACCATCACCTTCACCTAAACCCACTACGGAAGGTAAACCTTCCTTCGTGGGTGAGGCGCGAAACCGCACCCGCGAGGCTGCACTCGGCACCACCGTACCTGCCGACTTCGAGCCGGATCAGAGCCACCGTGGCATCGCCCACAACATGGGCCTGGACCTGCAGGCTGAACGCGACAAGTTCGTGGACCACTACACCTCGACCGGTGAGGTGCTAGCCGAGTGGCCTGCCAAGTTCCGTAACTGGCTGCGCAACGCCAACAAGCACGGCGACAGCAAGTTCCAGCAGCAGACGACGCGCCGCACTGCCAGCAGCAGCTCCAACCTGACCGACCACAACCGCGCAGCCGCTGAACGGGCCAAGGCCATGCTCTTCGGCGACGGAAACCAGGAGGACATCCAGCAATGACCCAGAACGACTACGACATCTTCGTCGACATGCTGCAGGCCGTGGCCGACCTGTACGGCAAGCGCCTGACCGAGTTCTCGATCGGGATCTACTGGGGTGCCCTGAAGCAAGTCGATCTCGCCGTCTTCCGCGAGGCGATGAACCGCCACGTGACCAACCCGGACAACGGCCAATTCATGCCGAAGCCGGCCGACCTGATCCGCATGATGCAGGGCTCCAGCCAAGACAAGGCACTGCAGGCCTGGCACAAGGTCGACAAGGCCGTCCGCAGCATCGGCACCTACAGCAGCGTGGTGTTCGACGATCCGCTGATCCACCGCGTGCTGCATGAAATGGGCGGCTGGATCGCCCTGGGCACCAAGACCGAGGACGAATGGCCGTTCGTGGCCAAGGAGTTCGAGAACCGCTACAAGGCCTTCGCCAGCCGCCAGGAGCTGCCGGAATACCTGCCGGTGCTGGTAGGCATCATCGAGGCCGAGAACCGCAAGGAAGGGCACCGCGTAGAGCCGCCGATGCTGGTGGGTGATGCCAATGTGGCCATGGCCGTGATGATGTCCGGCACCAACAAGCCGGCGCTGGGCATGCAGCAGATGGCTGTGGGCGAGGCCAACCGGATCATGCAGCTGGTTCACAAGCGGGATGAGAAAACCAACCCCATGAAGGATGCCGCGTGATGGCGTGCGACTGCTGCGCCCAGCGCCACAAGTACATCTACCAGATGGGTTGCCCGGCATGTGAGGCCCGGTTGCTGGCCCGCACCGTGAAACCGCATCGGCTGGCGGCGTATCAGCGTGCTGCCCAGCGTGGCCAGGACGTGGAGGCACTGAAAGCCAGCGTGCTGGCGGAATGGAAACTGGATCAGGAAGGGAAAGCGGCATGAGCGGGGAATTTGATTTCATTCCGGCTCGGCTGATGCCCCGTTGCATCGAGTTCGTTTGCCCGACGTGCGAACACTCACAGGATCAGGGCATTGAGCTTGCCGAGGATGGCAGCGGCGACTTCCGTGTGCCGGTGGAAAACAGGTTTGTTGAATGCGAAGAGTGCGGCCAGCTGCTGGATATCGGCTGGGAAGGCTGGGGCTGGCACGACGAAAAAAAGGCAAAAGTATGAAATCCATCACCCTGACGCTGCCCTATCCCATCAGCGCCAACCGCTACTGGCGCACCTACATGCCGAAAGGCTTCAAGGCCCCGGTCACTGCCCTATCCGCTGAAGCCAAGGCGTACAAGAAGCTGGTCGCGGCCATCGTGCACCGTGCCGGCATCCGCCAGCCGTTCGACGGGCGTGTGGCCGTGGATATCGCCCTTTACCCGAATCGCCCCCAAGACTGGGCGCGCCGGGCCAAGAAAGACCCGGAATGCTGGGATGACGACGTCCAGTGCATCGACCTGGATAACGCCAATAAGGTGCTGCTGGACTCGCTGAAGGGGCTGGTTTTTCACGACGACAAGTGGGTGCGCAAGCTGTTCGGCGAGCGCATGGAACCTGACGGCGAAGCCCGGGTAGTCGTCACCATCACGCAGATCAGCAGCGAGCGCGCGCAGGCCTCGCTGTTTGCAGCTTGAGCAACACGTAACACCGCAACAAGAACAAGGGGGTTCTATGCAATTTTCCACGGTCCGCAGTCTTGTCGGCTGGGCGTTCCAGATGTCCGAGGCTATCCCGGTGAAGGTCCAGAAATTCGCCGAGGCGGCACCGCGCGAATTCGATGCACTGACGCCGGACGAGCTCAAGGCCATGGCCGTGGATATCCTGGCAAAGGTCGGGCGCTTGCCGGATCGCGAGCAGTGCGTGTTGGCGGCCTACTTCACCGGCGATGTCCGTGCGGTGATTGAGGCGGCCAGGTTATTGCCTGCTGGCTGGCCGACGGCACTGCGTCGTGAGCTGACCCGTGGCTGGGTAAACGACGAGGAGCTGGGGCGCAGCCAGAAGGAGATCGCCGAGACGTTCATGCTGTCCGAGGCGACCACGACGCGGCGCAAGCAGGAGGCCTTCCGGATCCTCAGCGGCACGTTCTCCACGGCCCTTGCTGTGGTCGAAGTTCAGGTTCTCGATCTGGTGCGACATGCAACATACCGCAACACCGCGCGCAGCAAGGCTTTTCACGGGGGTACTTGCGCTGCCGCGTGAAATTTTCTACACTGTTTTGCAGCAGCCCGAACCACGTCCAGTGTTCGGGCTTTTTGCTTTTCAGGCCCTGCGCGTTTGCGTGGGGCTTTGTCGTTTCTGGAGCCAACCATGCACATGGAACACGCCAAGCCGGTGCTCGACGCAGCGCACCTGAAGCAAGACCAGCATGTGCTGATGGCCTCCGGCCGGGCCGCCAAGGTCCACACGATCAAGCACAGCACGATCCTGTTCGAGTACCTGGGCACGCTCAAGCCCGACGATTACATCGAGATCCCGCGCCACAAGATCCCCGAGATGGTGCGGGTGTGACCTCTTCCCGGCCGACCTTTCCCACGTCGAAAGGAGGCTGATCCATTCCTGGAGTCGCATATGAAAGACACCCTTTCCGTCTCCGTGAACATCGTGTTCGACCGCAAGGCCTTCCAGCAGGCGACCGAAGCCATCATCACTGAGTACGTGGGCGAAAAGCACACTGAAGAGCTACGCGACACGATCAGAGACCGCCTGATCGAGGAGGCCGCAAAGCACTACACCATCACCATCGGTCAGCACTGCGTGAGCTGATTGGCACAACCCCATGACGAGGTACAACCATGCCGAAGTGCGGGGCAACGACCCGCCGCGGCGGGAAGTGCCAGCGCGAGGCCCTGCCAGGCAAAAGGCGGTGTGCCTTGCATGGCGGGAAAAGCACAGGACCGAAAGACCAGCGCGGCAACAAGAACGCCGCCAAGCCCGGAAGCCTGTACAGCCAGTACCTGACGAAGGACGAGCGCGAGATTGCCGCCAGCCTGGAGCTGGGCAGCGTGGACGAAGAGCTACGGCTCACCCGCATTCGCCTGATGCGCGCCTTGCGGCTTGAGCAAGAGCGCGGCGATACGCTGGAGCTGGTCGAAACGGTTGAACGTTCTGGCGGCGGCGAATATTCACCGGGCGACGAAGAAAAACGCAAGGTGAAGGACTATGCCGGCCTGATTGACCGTCTGACTGGTCGTATCGAATCGCTGGAAATGAGGCGCGCAACGCTGATCCAGCAGCAGCTAGACGCCGATCTGAAGCGTCTGGAACTGAAAGACAAGGGCTTGCAGAAGGATGACGGACCGGTCGGCAAGATCGTAATCGAAGTGGTAGGAAGCCCCAATGCGCGAAATCCGAATGACCATGACGGAGCCGCAGGCGAGGTTCTTCCAGCTACCGGATAAATACCCGGCCTTCGTCGGCGGCTTCGGTACCGGCAAGACCGAGGCGCTGGCCATGTGCGCCACGCGCGACGCCTTGCAGTCCTCAAACGCCCTGATCGCGCTGTACGAGCCCACCTACGACCTAGTGCGCCTGATTCTGGCGCCACGGATGGAGGAAAAGCTCTCCGACCTGGGCATCCGGTACCGGTACAACAAGACCGATAACATCATCTACACAGCCAATGGCGGCTGTGGCGACTTCGTGCTGCGCACGCTGGACAACCCGGCGCGCATCGTCGGCTACGAGTCGTACCGGGCGCACGTCGACGAGATCGACACGCTCAAGAAAGACCAGGCGGCACTGGCATGGCGCAAGATCATTGCCCGTAACCGGCAACGGCCCCGGGGGCTGGAAGATGCCTTCAACCGGGTGAGCGTGTACACCACGCCCGAGGGCTTCAACTTCGTCTATGAGACGTGGGGGAAGAACCCCAAGCCCGGCTACGCAATGGTGCAGGCGCCTACCCGCACGAACCCGTTCCTGCCGCCGGACTACATCGACAGCCTGCGCGCCAGCTACCCGCCGCAGCTGATCGAGGCGTACCTCGAGGGCCGCTTCGTCAACCTGAACAGCGGCTGCGTCTACCCCGAGTTCAGTCGCACGCTGAACCACGCGCCGACCATCGCCATGCCCGGCGAGCCGTTGCACATCGGCATGGACTTCAACGTCAACAAGATGGCCGCCATCGTGTTCGTGGTGCGCGACGACGCGCCGCACGCCGTCGGCGAGTTGGTGAAGGTGCGCGACACCCCGGATATGGCGCAGAAGATCCGCGAGCGGTACCTGATGCAGGGGCATCACATCACGATTTACCCGGACGCCAGCGGCAAGAACACGAGCAGCAAGAGCGCGAGCGAGTCTGACCTGACCATCCTGCAGCAGGCCGGCTTTCAGATCATGGCCAAAAGTGCAAACCCGCCAGTCAAGGACCGGATCAACAGCGTCAACGCGCTGATCCTGAACGACCAGGGTGTGCGCCGGCTGAAGGTGAACACGGACCTGTGCCCGACCTTCACCGAGAGCCTGGAACAGCAGCCCTACGACGACAATGGCGAGCCCGACAAGAAAACCGACCACGACCACCCGAACGACGCCGGCGGCTACTTCATGGTGTGGCGCTGGCCAGTAGTGAGACCAATTGCAACCCACGGCGCGCATGTGCCGCACATGAGCCGCTAACATGGATTTTCAGAACCTACAGCAGACCTACCCGCAAGATGCGGACTATCCGGCACGCACGGCACGGCTGGCAGCCCTCACCCGCGTTCTGGATGGCACCATGTACGACTCGCTGCCCCATCCATTCGCCGAAGAGAAGAACAACGCAGGCGAATATATCCCGCTGGCCAAGCGCCGGCCGTCAGCGCGCACCCGCATCTGCCGGACGGTGGTCAACGACTCGGTCAGCCTGCTGTTCAGCGAGGGGCACTTCCCGGCGGTTGAGTGCCAGGACGAGGCGACCCGCGATGCGCTGACCAAGCTGGCCAAGGAAACCGGCCTAAACGAAGTGATGATCGACGCGGCGACGCGCGGCTCGGTCGGCTCGGTGGCGGTGCTCATGAAGGTGCTGAAGAACCGGGTTTTCTGGCAGGTGCTACCCAGCCAGTACCGAACCCCCGTTTGGGACCCTGAAGCCCCCGACACGCTGAAGGCGGTCAACGAGCAGTACAAGGTCAAAGGGGACGTGCTGAAAGCCCAGGGCTACGCCATTGCCGACGACGACCTCAGTGCAGACTTCTGGTTCCGGCGCGAGTGGGATGCTGAGGCTGAAAACTGGTTCCTGCCGCTCAAAGTGAGCGAAGCCAAGGACGGCGTCCAGTTCGAGAAGGATACCGGCCGCTCTGTCCCGCACAAGCTCGGCTTCGTGCCGGTGGTCTGGATCCGCAACCTGCCTGGCGGGGACGACATCGACGGTGCGCCGACCTTCCCTGTGGAGGCCATCGACACCCAGATAGAGGCCGATTACCTGCTGTCGCAGGGCGGACGCGCGCTTAAGTACCAGTCTGACCCGACGCTGCACATCAAAGAGCCGGCGTTCGGCCAGGGGACGATGGTCAAAGGCGCGGCAAACGCCATCGTGACCAGCGCCGAGGGCGACGCCAAGTTGCTGGAGATCAGTGGTGACGCCGCGCATGCGGTGATGGACTGGGTGAAGGCCCTGCGCGAAATCGCGCTAGAGGGGGCCGGCGGCAACCGCGCCAACGCCGATAAGCTCAGCTCGGCACAGTCCGGCCGTGCCATGGAACTGATGAACCAGGCGCTGATCTGGCTGGCCGACAAGCTGCGCATCAGCTACGGCGAGGGCGCGCTGCTCGATCTGCTGAATATGGCGGTGCGCGCGTCAACCAAGTTCAAGCTGGTTGACAAGAAGGGCCGCCCGCTGGGTGACCTATCGCAGGATGAAGACCTGACACTGCGCTGGCCGCAGTGGTATCAGCCGACCTATGCCGACAAGCAGACCCAGGCCGAGACGCTGACGACCCTGCGCGAAGGCGGCCTGCTTTCGCGTGAAACCGGCGTCAAGACTCTGGCGTCGAGCTACGACATTGCCGACCCACAAGATGAAATCCGGCAGATCGAGAGCGATCCGCCGCCGCCCAACTCGCCAGCCGCTGCGCCCAAGCAGCCCCCGCTAAGCGAGAGCAACGACTGACGCGGTAGAGCCGCGAACCCCAAGCCGCCCCGACGATTCGGGGCGTTTTTCATTCGGAGAAGACTGATGTCTCACCCCAACCCCTCGTTACTCCAGGACCTCGAGCGGTTGCCCGCAGCGATCTGCGAGGCAAACGGCCTGACCGGCGCGATTCTGCTGATCCGCGACGCACAGGGAACGGTTCAGTTTTGTGGCCATGGCGTAAACAACGCCATCGCCAACGAGATGCTGTCGATCGGCATCTACTGCAACCTCGACCAGCATTACCGCAGCGTCGAACAAGGCCTGGCAGGCGCGGAAGCACAGCGCATCGCCGAAGAGATCAAACAACGTAACGAGGTGACCCATGCTTAAGCCCCAACTTCACGAACTGCTTTTCCGTCGCTTCATGGACCAGGCCGGCCCCGATGGTGGCGGCGGTGGTGGTGGTGGTGGCGGCAAGCCTGAAACCTTCTCGGCCGAGTACGTGCGCGAACTGCGCGCCGAAAACAAGGGCCTGCGCCTGAAAAACACCGAGCTGCAGGGCAAGGTGGATGGCTTCGAGAAGGCCACGGCCGACGCCGTTGCCAAGGCGGTGGAAGAGAACACCGCCAAGGTGCGCGACGAGATCCGTGCCGAGGTGGCACAGGAAGCAGATCAGCGCGTGCTGCGGGCCGAGCTGAAGGGCGAAGCCGTCAAGGCTGGTCTGGTCGATCTGGACCAGCTGCAGCTGCTGGACCTGTCCGGCGTGAAGCTGACCAACGGCAAGCTGGAAGGTGCCGATGCGCTATTCACCAGCCTGAAGGAAAGCAAGCCTTACCTGTTCGGCCAGCCGCCGAGCAACAGCAGCAACCCGCAAAACCCTCCGCCGGCCAACCCGCCGGCGGCGAAGAAGGCGTCCGAAATGACGCCTGAAGAGTACGCAAAAGCCAAGGCCGAGCTCACCAAACGCTAAGCCATGGCCACCCCATCGGGAGACGACCTCCAGGGGGACAGACGACCGTCCATAAACCCCTTGGAGATCAACCCCAATGGCAATTCAGAACTTCCCGGCAGCACTGCAGCCGATCATCCAGCAGGGCTTTCTGGAGCGTGAGTTCCAGGATGCACTGCAGTCCCAAATCGTCTATCGCCGCGTCGCTGACCGGGAGGACTTTCCGAACAAGATCGGTGAATCGCTGACCAAAACCCGCGCTGGCCTGAAAGCGCCGGTCACCACGCCGATGAACCCATCCAGCAACACCAACCTGGACAACGGCATGACTCCGTCCAGCTGGACCGTAGAACAGTTCACCCTCAACGTGAACCAGTACGGCGACACGATGGATCTGAACATCGTCAACGAAGGCGTGGGCATCGCCTCACAGTTCATGCAGAACTCGCGCGTGAACGCTGTGCAAGCCGCTCAGTCGGTAGACCGCATTGCCCGCAACACGCTGTTCAACGCCTACCTGGGCGGCAATACCCGCGTTCGCACCACGCTGGGCGCGCCGGCTACGACCATCAGCGTCGATGACATCCGCGGCTTCCTTTTCGCCCCGGTCAACGGCCAGATGGTTGCGGTCAGCGCCGGCAACACCGTCCAGGTGCTGGTGGGCTCGAATACCTACACCCTGACCGGCGTGGCCGCCGACGGCACCAACGTGTCGACTGCTCCGCTGGGCATCTCCGGTACCCTGACCTTCTCGGGCAACGTGACTGTGGCGGACGGTACCGCGCTCAATGCTGTGGTGCACTACAACGCCCCGACCATCCTGCGCCCGAACGGCCGCAGCAACACTTCGGCGCTGACTGGCACCGATATCCTGACCATGGGCCTGCTACTGGACGCGCAGGCACAGCTGCGCAACAACGCGCCGTTGCTGGCCGACCAGGACATGTCCTGCTACCTCGACAACAAGTCGATGCGGCAACTGTTCGCTGACCCGGACTTCAAGCTGCTGTACCAGGGTCAGTACGGTTCGGACGCCTACCGCACCGGCACCGTGTTCAGTCTGCTGAATATCGACTTCGTGCCCACCACCGAAGCGTTCCTGCAGACGCTGGGCAGCGTGACCGTGCGCCGCCCGATCCTGGTGATTCCGGGCGCTCTGGTCGAAGCCGACTTCAAGAACACCGGCAAGACCTTCGAGAACGAGACCCAGATCGTCGACGTGCACGACGGTATCGCGCAGGTAACGCGCCCGCCGCTGGACCGCCTGGGCCAGATCATCGCCCAGTCCTGGTATTACATCGGCGGCTTCGTTTGCCCGACTGACGTTACCGCCAACCAGAACATCATCCCGACCGCGTCGAATGCTTACCTGAAGCGCGCTGTGGTGATGGAAACCGCCTAAGCGGGCTGGCCGGGGTTCGCCCCGGCCTGTTCGATGGAGACGTGCAATGTCGCTTGGAACCCCCTACGTCCCGGACCTGACTCCGAACGCCCAGGGCGGCGTGGTCAGTAACCTGTCGGCAACGCAGGTGCAGGCCGCCTACCCCGGCCAGACCAAGACGCCGTCGGCCAGCTTCTCGATCACCTATGGTGGCCACCTGCTGCGCTTCACCAAGGGCGTGCCGTTCGTGACCAATCCGCAGCTGACCGCCTACCTGGCGCAGCACAACTGCCCGGTGTCCTGATATGGCTGCCCCACTTGGAAGCACCCCTGTCGCCGTAGACGACGGCCAGGGCAACACCTTCGAGCTGGACCCGGCCACCTTTATCGCCACCGAGCAGGCTGCAGGCCTGACGGTGCTGACGCCGACGCAGACATTCAACTTCGCGTACGGCGGCCAGATCCTGACCTTCAACTATGGCGAGCCGTTCAACGCTGACCCGCAACTGCAGGCCGCGCTGACCGCCGCCGGCGCACCGGTGCAATGACCATGGCCAAGCCTCGTAAACCCGACCCGGCCCAGCCGGATCTCATGCAACAAAACCCGGATAGCTCGAAACAAGACGGCGATTCTGCGGAACAAAACCCTGAATCGGCGCAACAGCCGCCGCAGGAAGCCGCAACTGCAGGCCGCGCTGAAGAGCCGCCGCTGGCACCGGCGCGCGTGCGCATCCTGTCCGATGCCACCTACTGGATCACCATCCCGACCGGTACCGAAATCACCCGCCAGTGGTATCGCGGACAGATCGTAGCCAACGACCCGGACGTGATCGCCGAGCTGCAGGCCAACGGCGTGCACCTGGAAACCTTGGAGTAAGCCATGGCCTTCACCGATGCGGAAAAGACCGACATCCGGCGCTTCTGTGGCTATCCGGTGTTCGGCGGCCAGCCGGTGCAGGCGTTTGGTCACCGATTTTTCACCCAGTACGGCACGCTGGAGTTCCGGCTCAACAACCTTCAGGCGGTCGAGGAAGCGGTGATCCGCACGACCTACCTGGCCAACCTGCAGCAGCTGGAAACCGACATCGTCGGCACCCGGGTGAATCTGGACACCGACGAGGCGGCCGTATGGAAGCACAACCGGCGCGAGCAGGCCGACCGCGAAGCGCTGTTCGATAGCTGGCGCCGTAAGCTGTGCGGCTTTCTCGGAGTGTCGCCAGGCCCCGCGCTGGGCGATGGCGGCCTGAGTCTGGTGGTGTGATATGGACGGCGCAACGCTTCAGGCGAAGATCTACAAGGGATACGGGCAGGCGGCAAAACGCATCGGCTTCAGCTACCAGCAGTTCCGGGCGACCTCTGCCAACAACCCGCTGGCCACGACGGCGCTGCAATCGCTGTACTGCTCGTTCACCACCAAGTTCAGCTACAACCAGCCGAACAAGTACGGGCAGGCCACCTGGCTGGGCCTTTTCGACGGCACCAACGTGCAGCCGGGCGACTTTCTGACCGGCCACGCGGGCACGTTCTTCGTTGCGGCCATGCAGGACACGCTGCCGATCTACTGCGTGCAGTGCAATCGCACGATCAGCGTGCTGCGCGTCGGTATGGATAGCGGCGTTGGCCAAGTGGGTTACGGCGGCGATACGACCAGCACCGAGCAGGTGCTGATGTCAGGCTGGCCGGCGAGCGTGCTGCAGGGCACGAAGGGCGAGCAGAACGAAACCAAGTTGCCGGGTGATGTACGCACGCCCTGGTGGGCGATCCTGATGCCGGCATGGCCGGGGATAGTGCTGCGCACATCCGACATCATCACGGACGACCTTGGCCGGCACTACATCGTTTCCAGCGCCGAATTGACCGACATGGGCTGGCGGCTTACCGCCATGCAAGCACAGGTGTGATATGGACGTGAAGAGACTCAAGATCGTGAGCGATGGCACGCCGCACGGCACTCGTGTTTACGATGCGGACGGGAAACTGATCACGGCCCCCATTACCAGAATCTGCTGGGAGATCACTGCCCCGCATGGTGCGGTTGTTCAGGTCGAGTTCCTTGCCGAGATCGAGGTGATCGGCGAGGTGCAAAGTGGCTGACGTTTCCGATGTGCTCAACGCTCTGGCCGGCCTCGTTGCCGTCGCGGTATATCCAAACGGCACAGCCCAGCCCAGCGCCTGCGGCGCACCGGTGAAGGTTTACCCAGGCTGGCCGGTACCGAACGTGCTGGAAGCCGACCTGAAGGCCGGAAATGTGCATGTCAGCGTCTACTCGCTCCCGACCGAGCGGAAAACCAGCCGCCACATCGGGCGGCCGTGGGTGGTGACCAATGCCGGCACGCCGACGCTGACGGCCACCGCCAACCTCAACCAGGTGACGTTCGGCGGCACGGTGGCGGTACCGCAGAATCTGTACCTTCTGATCAACGGCAAGGGCTACGCCTACGCCGTGCAGCCGGCTGACACGCTGGCCAGCATCGCCACCGCCTTCGCAACGCTGCTGCAGGCCGATTTCCCAGCCGCCAGCAACGCCGGCACCTTGTTGACCATTCCCGGCGCGTACAGCGTGATTGCTCGCGTCGGCGCGGTAGGCACGGCAATGCGCGAGCTCAAACGGCAGGAAAAGCAGTTCCAGATCACCGTTTGGGCACCCACACCGACGCTAAGGGATGCGGTAGCAGGCCCGGTCGATGTTGCGCTGGCTGTATCGAGCGATCTGGCGTTCACCGACGGCTCGCACGGCATCCTGCTGTACAGCCACTCCAACCAGACCGACCAGAACGAGAAAGCCGGGCTATACCGGCGCGACCTGATCTACACGGTCGACTACGCCACCACCCAAACCGCCGCGGCGCCGCAGGTTATCGCCCCGGTACTCAACGTCATCAACCAGAACAGCGGCCAGACCATCCGCACCATTCAGGAGTAACCCATGGCAGACAAACAACCCGATGGCGCCATCAAGCTGGTGGTGAAGCACGCCTTTGCCGACTACCAGGTTGGCGACCAGATCACCGACCCGGCCGAGGTTCAGAAGATCCTGACCGGCGAGACCGCTGTCTACGTGCTGAAAACCGCTGCGTAACCCGTAACCATCACCCCGTGAACCCGCCTCTGTGGCGGGTTTTTTCATTTGGAGGACAGCCATGCCCATTTACCCGGCAGGCAGTTTGAACACGGCGGCGTTGACCGCTCCGGACCTGTACGTCCAGATCGTCCCGCCCAAAACCCGCTACATCAACGGTGTGGCCACTGACATCCTGGGTATCGTGGGCGTGGCCTCTTGGGGCGCAGTCAACTCCCCGATGCTGATTGGCGGCCCCGGCGACGCATCTCAGAAGATCGGCACCCAGCAGGTGCGCAAGTACGACCTGGCTTCCGCTGTCGCCCTTTCCATCCAGTTGGGCGCATCGAACATCCGTGCTGTGCGCGTGACCGATGGCACTGACGTTGCGGCTACGTCTACCCTGAAGGACACCGCCGCCGCCACTGGCATGACACTGACGGCCTATTACACCGGCACGCTGGGTAACTCCCTGTCGGCCGTGCTGACAGCCGGCACTGCTAACGGCTCGTGGAAACTGACGGTTACCCTGCCTGGCGTGGCTCCCGAGGTGTTCGACAACATCACCGGCAGTGGCCTGGCGCTCTGGCAAGCCATTGTCAGCGCAGTGAACAACGGCCAGTCCGGCATTCGTGGACCTTCTCAGCTGGTTGTTGCCACTGTCGGTGCCTCCAGCGTGGCGCCGCAGCAAACCAGCGGCTCCCAGACCGCCACCTTCACGAGTGGCACCGATGGCGCTACTACGATTACTGACGCGACCCTGGTGGGCGTGGATGGCGTGGTGGCTTCGGCCCGCAAGGGCATGTACGCCCTGCGAGGCACTGGCTGCCAGACCGCCAACCTTGTCGACCTGACCGACTCGACGCAATGGCCAACCATGCTGACCTTCGGCCAGTCTGAAGGCGTCTATGTGGTGACACAAGGCCCGGCTGGCGCGAGTTACGCGACGGTTTCCACCTCGCTGAACACGGCCGGTTGCGACGGCTACGGCCTCAAGGTGCTGGTGGGCGACTGGGTGTATTGGTACGACCAGGTGAATGGCCAGAGCCGCATGATGGCCCCGGCAACGTTCTCTGCTGCGGAAATCGCCGCACTGGCACCGCATCAGTCCCCGCTCAACAAGCCGCTCCGTAATGCCGTTTCGACCCAGCGTGTCATGGCGCAGCAGGCATACAGCCAAGCCGAAATCGGCGCGATCAACACCGCACGGCTGGATGTCATCACCAACCCGTGCCCGGGCGGCAACTACTACGGCCACCGCTCCGGCCTAAACTGCTCCAGCAACCCGACCCAAAACGGCGACAACTACACGCGGATGACCAACTTCATCTCGCTGACGTTGGCTTCCTCGTTTGGCGGGGTGGTTGGCCAGAACCAGACCACAGACCTGCGCCGCCAGACCAAATCGACCATGGAGAGCTTCCTCCAGACGCTGGTCGATCAGGGCATGATCGGCGACCCGAACGGTGGCCCGGCTTTCTCGGTGCAGATCGACAAGACGAACAACCCGGACAGCCGCGTGGCGCTGGGCTACATGCAGGCCGATGTGCAGGTCAAGTACCTGTCCGTGGTGCGCTACTTCCTGATCAACCTGGAAGGTGGCCAGTCTGTGACCGTCAACGTCTCCAACAACCCGCGCTCGTAAGCGCTGAACTCAACAACAAGCCCCTCCCTGCGAGGGGCTTTCTCTTTGGGAGAAACGCATGCTTGGTGGATACAACACCGGCAAGGACGTGGCGCTGGACATCAACGGCCCCTACGGCCCGATCCGTATCAGCAAGATCATGTCCTTCGATTCCAAGCCGAAAACGACCAGCACGGAACTCACCCCGCTCAACGGCCAGACCGACGAGCTGCTGGTGCCGAAGGGCTGGACCGGCTCGTTCGAGGTGGAGCGCACCGACGCCACCCTGGACAAGTACTGGGCCAAGTTCGAAGACGACTACTACAACGGCGTCCCGCAGCCTGCCGCGACCATTACCGAGACCATCAGCGAAACCGACGGCAGCACGACCACTTTCCGTTACGTGAACGTGATCCTGAAGCTGGAAGACGCCGGTAAGAAGGAAGGCGACAAGACCATCCGCCAGTCCGTGTCCTTCACTGCTCGCCGGCGCGTGCTGGTCAGCTAACCCCCTTTGGCGTGGCAGCCCGGCAGGGTGTGGGATTTCGTCACCCCACGGCCACGCCTACCTGACGACTCATGACGAGAGGACAAAGCAATGACCAAAATGACCGTACACGAAGAAGCAAATACCGAAGTCCGCGAAAAGGCCAAGCCCAAGTTCGAAAGCGTGACCGACAGCCTCGGCCGCGTCATTCAGTTGCGTGAACTGGATCCGCTGCAGCAGGCCCGGCTGGTGATGGCTGTGGGTGGAGAGAACGCCGCCAACCAGGTCTACATGAACAGCTTCGCCATTCCAGCGGCCATGGTGGCTCACATCGACGAAGACTTCTTCGGCTTTCCGGCCAACGTCCGCCAAGTTGAGGACATGTTGAAGCAGCTTGGTAGCGAAGGGATGGCGGCAATCAACCTGCACCTGCTGCAGAAGTACGAAGCAGCCAAAAAAGAAATCGAACAGGCCGCACAGGATGCTGAACGGGCCGCCGCAAAAAACTAGCGCAGAACCCCGATTTTCGTAGCCGCTGCTGGCTTCTGAAAAACGGGGTTCCGTTCGACAGAGTATTTGATGTTGACCGGCTGATGCCGCATGAGAGGACCGCGATGCATGTGACCTTCGCGGAATTCGAAGGCAATGTATTCGATTGGTCGTCGATGAAATTCAAGGAGCGCAAGGATGGAGTTTAAAAGTCTAGGAGACTTGGCTCTCCATCTTGCATCCCTGCCGGCCGTTCAGGTTCATGAGCTTCAAACAGGGCTCGAACGTTGCGCAGTGAAGATCGAGAAAACAGCCAAGGACGAGATCGGCCATTACCAGGGTGCCGTGGGGCCTTTCCAGTCCTGGGCAGAACTGGCCGAATCGACCGAGGAGGAGAAGGCCAGGCTTGGCTACCCGGCCGACGCTCCGCTTGAGCGCACCCGCGCAATGGCCAATGAGATCAAGCACGAGGTGAACGGGCTGGAGGCGGTGATAGGCGCGACCGATACGCCTGCTGGCAGGATCCTGGTGTATCACGAGTTCGGCACGGAGAAGATGCCACCGCGTCCGGTGCTGGGTCCGGCCGCTTTCCGAAACAAGGAATTTATTCTGCGAACGATTGGGCGAGCGACGGTGTTAGGTCTGATTGGTGGAGAACGGATTCACCCAGCGCTGGGTTACGACCAGTAAGGCTAGCTTTACCAGTAGTAGTGAAGCCAGACCCCGAATGCAATGAAGCCTGCCCCCACCAAAAGCGCGAATCTATTTGCCGTTGTTTCGCCCGCGCCGTGTTTCTTGGCTATCTGAATTGCATTACCGGTTGAGGCGAGCGCTACGAAGATATAGAGAATCCATCCGGTCATATTGGAATCACCCAGCGATTGCTGCTTTGAGCACGTAGTAGAGCATCATCAGGACGCCGCCCAATAATGGCAACGCTACGGCCATGAACGCCAAGAATAACAAGGCCCCGCAGAACAAATACCAAAGCTGACCGATGGTCGGCTTTTTTATTGGCGTCACATCAATCACGTTCGGTCCGAATTCATCGTCGTAAGCCGGCCGTGGATCCGACCAGTAGTGCATCTTGAAGCGCGGCATGCCTCGCATGACAGCCTCCCAATTCATTGACATTTGGATATTAGCATGTTCGAAGCCTACTCCGTCGCAATCAAGCTATCGCTGATCAACAACGTCAGCAGCGGCCTACTGGCAATCACCAAAAACCTGCAATCGGCCCATATCAGCGCTGGAGAGCTGGAAAAACGGCTGCAATCCATCGGCAAACAGGCCGCACTGGGCGGCATCATGTTCGGCGGTGGCCTGGCCATCGCCTCGATGTTCAAAGGCCCGATCGATAAGGCCATCGAATACCAGCGCGAGGTTGCCAAGTTGCGCCAAATGGGCCTTGGTGACGCCCAAATTGCAGACGCGCAGAAGTTCGTCCAGGCAAACAAGATCATCGGCAGCTCGGTGCTCGAGCGAATGAAGCTCTTCACTGATGCTCAGGGCGCCTTCCGTGAGTCCGGCATGAGTGGCGCGCATGCGCTGGAAGCCGCCAAGGTGATGGCGCCCATTCTGACCAGCTACCAAGTGGCTACGCGCACACTGGACGGTGAGAAGAAATCTGCCGCCGAGCACGGCATGATGTCGCTCAACCGGCTGGTCGAACAGATGGGCGGTCTGAACGATCCGAGACGCGCGGCGCAAATCGTAGACGCTGCATTCAAGTCGGTGGCAGCATCCGGCCGCATGATCACCCCGGACCAGCTACGCCAGTTCCGCAGCTATGGCGGCACGGCCGTGGCGAACTACAAGGACCTTTCGGTGTTTGCCGGCCTTGAGCCGATCATCGGCGAACTGAAGGGCAGCACCACAGGCATGGGGCTGCGAACCGCATATGGTCGCCTGCAGGGACTGATCAAGCCACCGAACCAGCTTCTACACGAGGCCATCCGGCTAGGAATCTGGGATCAGAATCAGGTCGTATTCAACTCGCAAGGCGGCATCAAGCGACTAAAAGGTAATCCGCTGAAAAGTGGCTATGCCGACTTGATGAACTCCGACCCGGTGGCCTTCGCTGAAAAGATGATGGAGGTCTATCGATCAAAGGGGATCGTCAACCAGGCGGACATATCGCGCGAGAACACGCTTCTCTTCGGCACCAATGGTTCCAAGATCTACGACCTGATCATGCGGCAAATGCCGGTTTTGAAGCGGTCAGAGAACGCATTCCTGGCGGCCCATGGCATCAATCAGACCAACAAGGAAAACGCGAACTCGCCGATGATGCAGATCGAGCGCTTCCATAAGGCTCTCGACGATCTTGGCTTGGCTGTCGGCAAAAATGTTCTGCCGGTCTTCATCCCCATGATTCACGACCTGACGGACATGGCCGTAGAGTTGGGCAAGTACCCGCGCCTTATTAAGGGGGTGACCCTCTCTCTGATTGGGCTCTCCAGCTTTCTGATGGCCGGTGGATTGATAAACGGAATTGCAGCGGCCGGCAAAGCTTTTGGGCTGCTCTATACGACCATGGGCGGCCTGCCTGCGGCTGCGGCGGGGGCAAGGCTGGGCTTTACGGCCCTTGGCGTCGTCCTTAACTCCTCAGTCACCCAGATCGGCTTGGTGAAGGGAGCGTTTGCGGCCTTTGCCGCCTATCAATTCGGCCATATGGTCGGCACATGGCTGAACGACAACGTCCTCAGCCCGCTGATTTCGTTCTTCACGAATGGTAAGTCGCTAACCCTGGGGGGCTGGGCCTACAACACGTTCCACGGCGATGACTCCGACAAACTCGGTCCGATGCGCTATGACATCAAAAACGGCCATGCCGTGCCGGTGCCCCCGAAGCAACCGGTCGTTGTGACCATCAACCAGCCGATAAACCTGGATGGCAAAAAGATCGCCCAAAACACCACGATGCACCAGGCGCGCGAAGCCAGCATGCCATTAACCGGCATGCGCGGCTTTGATGCCCTGAGCCAGGTCATTCTGCCAACGACGCCAAGCAGCATGTATCCAAGGGGGTGATGTGAGCATTCTCGACAACTTCGCCCCAGGGGGAGATCCGTTCGGCACCCGCGTCCTGCTGGGCAACTTCGAATTTCA
Source organism: Aquitalea aquatilis (assembly GCF_005155025.1). Taxonomy (NCBI): domain Bacteria; kingdom Pseudomonadati; phylum Pseudomonadota; class Betaproteobacteria; order Neisseriales; family Chromobacteriaceae; genus Aquitalea; species Aquitalea aquatilis. Next base: position 4,354,589 of record NZ_CP039731.1, read on the forward strand.
GGGAATCGAGATTCCGGAGTCCGCCACGCCGGGCGCGGGCAGCCAGCAGACTGTTCTGCACCGACTGGTGGGTGGCAAGCGCATCTATGACGTGACCGGGGTGGATTACGATCCGATCACCTGGTCTGGCTGGTTTACGGGCGCGGACGCTGGCAACCGGGTCAAGGCCCTTGAGGTGATGCGCGACAAGGGCGACCCCGTCACCCTGGTGCTGGATGACTATTCATTCAAGGTGCTGCTCAAACGATTTGTGCCGCGGTTCGAGCACAAATACCGCCGTGCCTACTCGCTGGAACTGGAAGTCATCGAGCGGCTGGATGCCCCGAATGCAGTCAACAGCTTGGTCGGCTCTCTGGATGCCCTGGTCAACAGTGATGTTGGCGACCTGCTGGGCCTGTCCAGCGTGGTCAACATAGCCGCGGTCACCAGCGCTATCGCGTCGGTGCAGTCCGCTGTCGCACAGGTACAAGGCATTGCCAATGCCACGGTGCAGACGGTGCAAACCATCGTCCGGCCGATTGTGGCTGCACAGCAGCTGATCAGCAGCACGATTTCCCAGGTATCGGCGGCCGTGAATGACATCACCACGCTCGGCGGCTTGGTGCCAGGCAACCCGGTTTCGAAAACGGCCGCCAACGTGCTGCGGCAAGTGCAAGCTGCCACACAGCTCCCTGCCCTGTACCAGATGCAAGGCATCCTCGGGCGCCTGCAAACCAACGTGCTGTCCGGCCCGCTGGCCAATGGCATCACGACGGTGACAACGGGCGGTACCAGCCTGCAGCGTTTGGCATCGGATGCTTATGGTGATCAGTCGAAATGGACCACCATCGCCGCTGCCAACAATATGACCGACCCGCAGGTAACCGGCATTCAGCAGGTGAAGATCCCGCGAGGTGTGTAGATGGATTTGAACAATCCGGTAGTAACCCCAGACGCCCGGCACATTGTCGGGCGTTTGCTTTTGAACGGGATCGAAGTGCCGTTTGTGTCGGCCGACGTGGACTCAAACGCCTTTTATTCGGCAGACACCTTCTCTGCCGTGTTCGCCCTGTCGGCCATGCCCCCGGGCATGGACCTGCTTGGCTGGTGGAGCGATCAAACGAGCATCGAGGTGTCCATCGCTGTTGGCATCCTGAGCCCCAATACGACGGACTGGGAGACCTTGATTGTCGGCGGTGTCGACCGCTGGACTTTCCAGCCGGCTCGCTTTGAGGTGCGCGTAGAGGGCCGGGATTACACGGCCAAGCTGATTGACGCCAAGACCAGCGAGGTGTTCAAGAACCTGACCACCAGCCAACTGGCCACCCAGCTTGCGCAGCGACATGGTTTGACGCCGGTGGTCACGGCCACACAGACCACCGTCGGGAGCATTTACAAGTATGACCATGCGCACGTCACCGACGAGCGCAGCGAATGGGACTTGCTGAGCTACTTCGCCGGCGTGGACGGCTTTCAGGTCTATGTAAAGGGCAACGAGCTGCACTACGAGCCGGCATTGGACCCGACCACCGCCGACCAGTACGTCATCAAGTGGGTGGATCCTGGCTCGCTGAACTGGCCACAAGCCAACTGCAGCGATGATCTGACCTTTGAGCGCGACCTGACGCTGGCCAAGGGCGTGACCGTGCAGGTGCGGAGCTGGACCAAGGGTAAGGCATACACCGTGTCCTACCCGACGAACACGGCCAAGGGCATCGCACCAGGCCAGTCCACAGCCAAACGGCAGGTGTACAGCGTGGTCCGCAACGGCCTGGACAAGGCGGCAGCCATGCAACTGGCTCAGAAGCTGCACAAGCAGATCACCGACCATGAAATGCGGATGAGCGGCAGCCTTCCGGGGGACAACATCCTGATGCCGAATGTCATCGTCCGAGTGGAAGGAACGAACTCCCCTTTCGATCAACTGTACTACGTCGACTCGGTGCGGCGCTCGATCAGCTTTGAGTCCGGCTACTCCATGAGCCTGACGGCCAAGAACCACAACCCTAACTCGATGATCCTGCCATGAGACAACTGATCGCTGCCATGCAGCAGCAGATGGACCAAGGGGGCACGTTCTCGCGCAGCGGGGTGATCTCCGGATACGACCCGAGCAGCTATGCCGTGAAGGTGGACATCATGCCGGAGGGTTACACCACCGGCTGGATACAGCTGGACGCCCAGGGCGTCGGCAATGGCTGGGGCGTCGCCATCGGCCCGCAGCTGGGCGACGAGGTGACCGTCACTTTCGAGAACGGCGACCCGAAGCTTGGGCGCGTGACTTCACGGCACTTCAATGACGTGAATGTGCCCATTTCTCCCCCTTCCGGGGAGGTGTGGATCCTCCACAAAACGGGGTCACTGCTGAAGTTCCACAACGACGGGACAGTGGAAGTTTTGGCCGAGAGCACCTTGAAATACACAGCCACTCAGCACCATTTCATCGGCCCGGTGCAGATGGACAACACCCTGCAGGTAACCCAGCAAATCACTGGCCAAGGCGGCATGTCCATCTCTGGCGGCTCAGGTGCAGCTATGCAGGTGACAGGCGATATGCACTCCACCGGCACGATTACCGGCGACACCGATGTGATTGCGGCCGGCAAGAGCGGCAAGGGCCATACCCACCACGAAAACGGCGCGGGTGGTAACACCAACCCACCGAACTGAGCGAATCCATGAACGACCTGAACCACTACGTCGGGGGCGACCTGTCGCTATCCCCGACAGGCGGCCTATCGACCGTTTCCGGGGTGACGCGGGGCAAGCAACGCATCTTGCGCAGGCTGCTCACCAACCCGGGCGACTACATCTACGAGCCGACTTATGGCGCAGGCCTCGGCCGGTACGTAGGTGCCCTGGTCAACATCCCTCAGGTCACGGCCTTGATCCGGGGCCAGCTCCAGATGGAGGCATGCGTTGCGCAATCGCCGGCCCCGGTGATCTCGGTATCGCAGCCAACGCCCGGCACGCTCTCGGTAGGAATCCGCTACACCGATGCGCCATCCGGCGAGCCGACAACCTTGTATTTCGACGTGAGCTGACATGGTACTGAACATCAAAGACTTCACCACGCTGGTGCGTGATCAGGTTACTGCCATTCAGGGCCGGGCTGCCGGCCTGATCGACTTCACCATCGGCTCGCTGATGCTGGCCGTTGTGCAGTCCAATGCCTCGGTCCTGCAGTGGGTCCAGCAGCTGATTCTGAACCTGCTGGCCACGACCAGGGCGGCAACCAGTTCGGGGTCCGACCTGGACACCTGGATGGCCGACTTCGGCTTCACGCGGCTTTCTGCAAGCCAGTCGACGGGCAGTGTCACCTTCTCCCGGTTCACACCGACCAACTCGGCGCTGATCCCCATCGGCGCTTTGGTGGCGTCCGCCGACGGCTCCCAGCAGTTCACGGTCACGCTGGACACGACCAATTCGCTGTATAGCGCGGCGCTGGGCGGCTACTTGGTGCCAGCTGGGGTATCGTCAGGCACCGTTCCGGTCATCGCCAATACAGCCGGATCCGCAGGCAACGCACTGGCGGGCACGGTGACCGTCATCGTCGGCAGCATCAGCGGCATCGACACGGTGACCAATGCGCTACCGTTCACCAACGGGGTGGACCCGGAAACCGATACGGCCTTCCGCGCGCGCTTCGTCCTCTGGGTAGCCAGCCTGTCCAAAGGCACCAAGGCGGCTATCGGGTACGCCGTGGCCAGCATGCAGCAGGGTGTGACCTACTCGCTGGTCGAAAACCAGGACTACAGCGGCAACACGCTGTATGGCTACTTCTACGTCGTAGTCGATGACGGCAGCAGTAATCCGTCGAGCACGTTCCTAGCGTCAGCCAGCCAGGCTATCGATGCGGTGCGCCCGTTCTGCAGCCGGTATGGTGTATTTGGCCCGACGCTGGTTTCTGCTGGCGTCAGCATGACTATCACCACTGACCCGTCTGGCAATCACGCCACACTGGTCAGCATGGTGCAGACCGCCATTCAGAACTACATCGCCGCGCTCAAGCTCGGGCAACTGTTGCCCTACACCCAGCTTGCCGCCATCGCCTACGGTGTCAGCCCCCTTGTGACAAACGTATCGGCCGTCCTGCTCAACAGCGGCACGGCCGATCTGGCAGCAACCCAGAAACAGGTCATTCGGCCTGGCACGGTAGCGGTGGCTTAAATGGCAACGGGTGATCAACAAGACATGCTGGGCAGGCTGCAGGCCCTCTTGCCGCCCAGCTGGTTCGGTGACACGAACCCCATCCGTGACGCATTGCTGACAGCATGCTCTACGGCTCTGGCGTGGGCCTACAGCCTTTACCTCTTCGCCCAGTCTCAAACCCGCATCAAATGGGCCTCTGGCGGCTGGCTGGATATGGTCGCGCTGGACTTCTTCGGTTCTGGGCTGACTCGCTATGCCGGGCAGAGCGATGCCAGCTACCGCAACCGCATCCTGATCAACATTTTCAGGGAGCGCACTACCCGGTACGGCATGCAGAAGGTGCTGACCGACTTGACCGGGCGAGCACCGCTGATTGTAGAGCCGGCTCGGCCGACAGATGTGGGCTGCCTGGGAGTGACGGCAGCCCTCGGCGTGTCCATGGTCGGCAGCTACGTCTCGCCTTACCAGGCCTTCGTTACTGCCTACCGGCCACAGTCAAATGGCGCTACCAACTGGCCCGGTATCAACACCAACGCATTCGGAATGGCAGTCACCAGCGGGCTGCTACCGAGTACCCAGCTTTCACCAACAGTTTCCGACGCGGACATCATCGCGGCGATAGAGGCCACCCGGCCGGCCGCTACGGTGGTTTGGTACCGCATCAGCAACTAACAGCACATCTCATCTCACACAAGGCTCGCTTCGGCGGGCCTTTTTCATTGGGGCTTATATGGACAGACAGATCGTCTATTCGGGTCAGATCCTTCCGGAAACGACCCTCCTGCAGATGACCAAGGACGCCATGATCGGGCTGGCCAAGCTGTCGGCTGCCGTGCTCGGTACCAGCACGGCCGTCAATGGCTTTGCTGTCACGCCGACCAGCCCTGCCAGCCTGCAGGTGTATGTGGCACCTGGCGAGATTTACAGCCTGCAGAACATCGACGGCACCGTGTTCTCCAGTCTGGCTGCCGACACGACCCACCAAATCCTCAAGCAGGGCATTTTGCTGGATCAGGCTACCTTGTCGTGCCCTGCTCCCGCGACTGCAGGACAGTCGATCAACTACCTGATTGAGGCGACCTACCAGGACTCGGACGCCAACCCGGTGCTGCTGCCGTATTACAACAGCACCCCACCGAATACACCGTTTAGTGGCCAGGGCAATAACGGGT